>CALCMJ010000172.1 GCA_937967615.1 uncultured Saprospiraceae bacterium | reverse complement strand
CAGCATGTATAAAGTATTCTTTTTCTGGTGGAACAAATTCCACCTTTGTTTTATTGGTTTCAAAAACAGGTTTCATTTGTTTAAGCGATCGTTCAATAATGTCAGTAACACCAACTTGTGTTTTATTTATTTGAAGTCTATCCGCATCTGATTTTACCCAATGGAGAACTGTTTTTATATGGTTTTCTAATCTATTACTTTCAGTTTGTATAATTTGTAATAGTTCATTTTGGCCAACAGTCTTTTGTTCAGCTAATAAATTTGCACTTAATTTAATAGATGCTAAAGGAGTTTGAAATTGATGGGATAAATGATTGACAAATTCGTTTTTTTGTATAATCAGTTTTCCCTGTTTACTATTTAAGTAAATAAGCCAAGCAATTAATCCACACAGACCTGATAAAAAGAGCAGAGGTAATGTAAAAGGTGCAAAATCCAGTTTTTTATTGGCAGGAAGCAAATGAAGGTAGTGCAACTTTTCTTCATCTAAACCGCGCATTTCTTTCATCTGAGCTGGAGATTGCTCTAAAGTAAAGCCTTTTTTATCTGGGTTATTGCCATCATCATCTAATATGTCTATCATCAATAGACAGGATAAACAGCTTTTGATTTTACTATTCAGAAGCTCAGGGGAATTAGAATCCTCGTTTTGCCCGTAAAGGAATTCGCCCAAAGCATTGTAGACTCCCCATTCCATTTTCCTGTTATAACTGCTAAATTTTTGTCTAATGGTTTGTTCCGTAAGATTTCCAAGTCTAATATAATCATCTCGCAATGTGTTATCCTTATCTTCCGCTTTTCTAAGCTCTATAGCTCCTTCAAGGAGTAAACTCTGCATTTCGTTTTCTTCAATCTGTGTGATTAATCGTTGGCTTTTTTGCAAATGTTTAACCTGCCATATTACAAGCACACTTAGTAATAGAAGAGAAAGTATTACAATATATTGATTGTGTTTATTCATGTATTCCTTCTCAAAAATACAGTTCTGAATCACAATGCCCACTGCATTTAGGATTTCATTAAGCTTTTTAGGGTTTTATTTAAATCTGTTCATTTTCAATTCATCATAATTATGGATTAGATACATCAACTTTGAATTAAAATAATTTTATAACGATGAAAAATGCATTTCTTTTAATAAGTATGTTTTTGAATACTTTTTGCTACGCACAAACTAATTACGAAGCACATAGCCAGTATTTATTAGATGCGAATCGAGCAAGTGAAAAAAATGAGCACGATACAGCTCTAATATTATACACAAAGGCCTTTAACATGAATGGGGCAAATGCACCTATAGAATATGTTAAGGCAGCAAGGTCTGCTGCAGAAATCAAAGACAACGAACAATGTGCAAGCTTGCTTAAAGAGGCCGTAGTGAAAGAAAAGATAGAGTTAAACACTATCCTTTCTTTCTCTGATAATAAAATATTTAAAGCATGTGCAGAAGAAATAAAAAGAAATTACAGGGAGTTGGTTCATCAATTTTATTCTAATATCGAGAATCCTGATGTGTATTTTAAATTACAATACCTATTGAATAGAGATCATTTTTCTCGAAAAGTTAGTGAATATTATTTGGGTGTCAATGAGTCTCAAAAGGAGGAAGCATTTGAAATGTTGTCAGACCCACAAGTAAAAAAGGATTCAGTAATGTATAATAAATACCGAAGCATTTTATTTCCTACTATTGACCCTATATTGAGTGCATTTGAAAATAAAGCATGTCGTTATGCTGACAGCTTAAATATTGTTGAACTTATTGATATTACTAATGAGCATGGTTGGCAAAATGAAGCTTGGCTATTACTATGGCATCAAAGAGGCACATTTGGTGAAGATAACTGGGTCTGGAATTATTTTAAACCACAAATTGACCAAGAAATAGCCCAAGGAAAGATCCCTCCCTACTTCTGGGCTATGTTTGAAGACATAGATTCAATTTACAAGACTGGGAAAAGTATTTATGGCTATCATCCTGGGAAAGTAGATCCAATTACTGTTAATAGCAAACGAAAAGAAATTGGGCTACCAGCTCTCAATTCTAAGGAAATTGAAGAAAGAAATAATAATCCGTTTGGAGGAAAAGTATTTTGATAAAAGAAAATCTAATCAAATGAATATTTCCCTCTAAATAACTCCTTTTTCAATTTTCAATTGAACCTTCAACTCATTTTTTCTGTTTAATAATACAAGAGCACAATTGCACAAAACTAAATGCAATATCATGGAAGAGAAAAGAGTATTTTTTTCAGTATCTCAGATAAAGATTATGACAGCGAAACATCTGTTAGCGGAAGCGGGAATAGCAACAGTGGTTTTGGATAAAATGGATTCTGCTCATGCCTTACCCTTGGGTGGAGAAATTGAACTCTATGTAGATGCATCAGATGCAGATGAAGCAAGAAGAATATTGAAGGAAGAGGAGGTTATCTAGCCTTATTTAAATAGCTGCTTTCTTAGTTTTTTCTTTATGCTTGGTAGTTGAATAGCTTCTTCTGCTTTTTCTAACTCTTCAATCTGTGTTAGAAGTTTTCTTAGGAAATTTTGATGGTCCTGCGATTTTGGGTGAAACGCTTTATGGTTTGCAGAGATAAATATGCGTCTTAGTTTTTTATTAAGAGCTTTAGTCTTTTCAGTAAAATAATGTTGCCCAAAAAGTTTCCATATATGCTTGATGGCATTTTTATTTGGGTGAATGAGATCTGATTTATAAAAGCTGTAATCTCTTAATTCATCAAGCATGATTTCATATGAAGGAAAATAGGAGATGCGTTCGTTTGTTTCTTGAAGATTTGAGACTGCTGTAAGTAGTCTCGCTTTACTCTGCGTATTCTCAACGATACCTTCCTTAATATGTCTTACTGGGCTGACCGTAAAAATGATTTTAATGTCAGTATTAATAGCTTTTAAATCCGCTATCAAAGATTGTAAGCTTTGAGTAATTTCAGAAATAGGGATATTCTTTTTTTGAAATTTTTGAGTAGGAAATTTATGACAATTTCCTACGATTTCGTCGGACTCCTTAAGCGTGTAGCTAATGGATGTCCCTAGTGTTAAAAATAGAAAGTCACAGCTTTTGAGGTTTTTATACAGTAGCTTGAGATCTTTGTTTATTGAGGCAACAACTTCTTCTTTTTCTAGACTATTATATTTACTGTGAAAATCAAAATGGCAGTACACATCATTGTTTTTTATAATGTGTTCAGGATTTACCTCTTTTTCGTGAATTGCAAAGCGAATTATCTTTGATAGTGTAATAGGATTGTAGACGATTCCAATAGAATTATATGATACATTAAAGCTATATTTATTGAGGAATTTCCCAATATTATCAGAAAAGCATGATCCTAACAATACTAGCGTATTGCTATGGCTGATTAAATCGTTGGATTTCGTAATTTTGAGTTCTGTCTTGTTTACCATAAGGTAGACCAAAGATATAATTCGGAACAATTAATAGAGAAAATGAATATTGAATTACTTAAGAAAATATGTAAAATCCCTGGAGCACCAGGATTTGAGCAAAGAGTACGTGAGTTCCTGATTCAGGAGTTAGAAGGTGTAGTAGACGAAATATTGCTTGATCCTATGGGTAATCTTATTGCTATCCGAGAGGGAAGTGATGATAATAGAGTCATGGTTGCCGCCCATATGGATGAGATAGGATTTATAACTACGCACATTGATGATCAGGGTATGGTGAAATTTCATCCCTTAGGAGGATTTGATCCTAAGACACTCACTGCGCAA
The DNA here is from genome assembly GCA_937967615.1 of uncultured Saprospiraceae bacterium. Taxonomy (GTDB): domain Bacteria; phylum Bacteroidota; class Bacteroidia; order Chitinophagales; family Saprospiraceae; genus CALCMJ01. Next base: position 16,976 of record CALCMJ010000172.1, on the reverse strand, counting down.
AGGGTGATCATTCATGGCAAGAAAGATGTAGTGGGCGTTATGGGCTGTAAACCTATTCATGTTATGGACGCAACGGATAGAGCAAAAGCAATGAAGCTGCAGGACTATTTTATAGATACGGGATTGAGTAAAACTAAGTTGGAAAAAATCATATCTATAGGAGATCCTATAACTAGGGAAAGAGAGCTTATTGAAATGGGAGATTGTGTAAATTCCAAGTCGCTTGACAACAGAGTTTCTGTTTTCATTCTTTTAGAAACGCTAAAGAAATTAAAAGGGAAGAAATTACCCAATACCCTTTATGCAGTATTTACTGTACAAGAAGAAGTAGGCTTGCGAGGAGCTATCGCAGCAGCATCTGGAGTGGACCCTTTCTTTGCAATAAACCTAGATGTGACTCTTGCGTACGATCTGCCAGGAGCAGCGCCACATGAGCACGTAACAAAGTTAGGAGAGGGGACAGCTATAAAAGTTTTAGATGGAAGGACGATCTGCGATTACAGGATGGTCAATTATATGAAAGGAATAGCAAAACAGAAAGGCATCAAAAATCAGTTAGAAGTACTTCCAGCTGGAGGAACAGATACAGCGGGCATACAGAAACATGCGATCGGCGGTTGCATTGCGGGAGGGATATCCATTCCTACGAGATATTTGCATCAGGTAATTGAAATGGCAAACAAAAATGATATCAACGAATCCATTGACCTACTTTATCATTGTCTTCTAAATCTTGGGAAATTTGATTGGAGTTTTAAATAGTGTCTATGTGGGAGGAAAGAGATAATGCACTACATGCGGAGTTACAATTTAAAGATTTTCAAGAAGCATTTGCTTTTATGACAGAGGTTGCAATAGTAGCAGAAAAACAAAACCATCATCCAAGCTGGACAAATGTTTGGAACAAAGTGCAATTTTCTTTGACCACACACGACGCAGGAAACACAGTAACAACAAAAGACCATAGATTGGCAAAATCCATTTCTGAGGTCTATAAAAAATACGCATCTGGAAGTAAATAAGGATTATAAAATAACTGACTTACTTATTCAAAATAAGAATGCATTTATTGCTATGCATAAACCCTCCACATTACCTTCTCAAAAAGATAAAACAGGAGATAAAAGTATTTTGGATTTGGCAGAGATCTATGCCAAAAGGAAATTACAACTATTACATAGATTGGATAGACCGGTTAGTGGTGTAATATTGATGAGTAAAGAGAAAAACTTTACCCAGCACTTTACTTCCATGCAAGAGAAAGGGAAAGTAAGAAAGACATACTTTGCTATTTGCGCAAAAGCAGAAATAGAAAAGTCAGGAGAATGGAAAGATGAGATTGTAAAGGACTCGCGGGTGAAGAAAGCATTCATAGGGAAAGCAAAAGAAAGCAAGGAGGTAAAATTATCTTATGAAGTGATTCAGGAACTGGACAATTATCTAGTTATAAAAATGGTGCTTAACTCTGGAAGATTTCATCAAATCAGAGCTCAGTTAGCCCATAGAAAATTATTTATCAAAGGTGATGTCAAATACGGTGCACGTAGAGCAAATAAGAATAGAGGTATTTACTTGCATGCTTACTCCATAGATATTCCTGCAGGTGGAGCATACGAGGCTATTTCTTTAATATCGCCACCTGACGAAAAAGATGCACTCTGGAAAATTGTGATGGATCAGGTCAAGTAATTAGAATAAATGGAAAAAAGGACAGATATAAATACCCTTGGAGAATTTGGTCTCATTGAACACTTGACAAAAGATGTAACTGTGAAAAATCCAAACACCTTACATGGTATAGGTGACGATGCAGCAGTTATAGATGCTGGCAAAGACGCACTTTTAATAAGTACAGATCTCTTAGTGGAAGGCATTCATTTTGATCTTATGTATACACCTCTTAAACATTTGGGGTATAAAGCTGTGGTAGTGAACGTCTCAGATATTTATGCTATGAATGCAGTCGCTGAGCAAATAACCATATCCTTAGCTATTTCAAATAGATTTTCTGTAGAAGCATTAGAAGAATTATATGAAGGAATTGCGCTTGCCTGCAAAATGTACAATGTAGATCTTATAGGGGGAGATACAACGTCTAGCCCAAAGGGATTGACAATCAGTGTTACAGCAACTGGAAGAGCGAAGAAAGAAGATATAGTTTACAGATCAGGAGCCAAGCCCGGAGATATTATTTGCATTACAGGAGACTTAGGTGCTGCGTACTTAGGACTACAATTATTAGAAAGAGAAAAGCAGGTCTACCTCGCAGCACCCGGTGTGCAACCTGATCTGGAGCAAAAGAAATACTTAGTAGAGCGACAACTTAAACCGGAAGCAGCAAAAGAATCTATTGCATACTTTAAGAAGAAGAAGATACAACCTACTGCAATGATAGATATATCAGACGGACTTGCATCTGAGGTCTTTCATATTTGTAAGTCAAGTAAGGTAGGCGCATTTATAGAAGAAGCGAAGATTCCTATACATCCCGAAGCGGAAGAAATGGCCTTGAAATTTAGTCTTGATCCTACTATGTGTGCATTGAATGGAGGAGAAGATTATGAGCTACTTTTTACCATTGACGAAAAGGATCTTCAAGAAATACGATATATGCCTAGCGTATATATCATAGGTGAAATCGTAGATGCCAAAGATGGAATAAAACTGCACACTTCTGGTGGAAATATCCATGATTTGAAAGCACAGGGCTGGAAACATTTTGAAGATAAGGCCTAGCTCAGCATTCTATTAAATAGCTTCTTTTACTGACCAAACTCCATATTTTCCCTACATCTTGTTAAGCTTTTGTTAAAGCAATTTCTGTGGGTAACTTAAGCCCTTTATTGGCGTTTCTATCTGTACATTTTGACCAATAAAGACTAGACATGCGAAAAATATTTTCTCTCATCTTTGCTGGATTTTTTGGAGGACTCATTGCTTTCGGATTAATCAATTTTACAGAATCCAAAGAAAGACTTCAATCTCCTAATTCTATTCCGCAAGCAACATTCACCAGTTCAGTACCTACAGCCATTGGATCTATAGATTTTGTGGAAGCGTCTAAAAAGACAACCGCCGCAGTAGTACATATCTCTGCAAGTGAAAGTAAAGCATTGGCGGAACAGCGTTATCAGAAAAATAGAAACAATAGAAGATCGCCATTTGATGGGTTTGGGATGGAAGAATTTTTTGGCGGTGATTTCTTCGGGCGTAATTTTTTCCAGCCTCGTAGCGGAAATGGATCAGGTGTCATTATTTCTTCTGATGGATACATTGTTACTAACAATCATGTGGTAGGATTTGCAGATGCAATCGAAGTAGTAACTTCAGATGGAACAAAATATAGCGCCATAAAGATAGGAACAGATCCATCTTCAGATCTTGCAGTATTAAAAATTGAAGGAGAAAATCTTCAGTCAGTAGAATATGGAAATTCTGATAATGTGCAGGTTGGAGAATGGGTTCTTGCAGTTGGTAATCCGTTTAGTTACTTAACGTCTACGGTCACAGCTGGAATAGTAAGTGCAAAAGGTAGAAACTTAAACCTTATTGACAATGAAAAATCAATTGAAGAATTTATTCAAACAGATGCTGCGGTAAATCCTGGAAATAGTGGAGGAGCTTTAGTAAACACAGAAGGCGAACTCATAGGAATTAACACAGCTATAGCAACACCTACTGGTGTGTTTGCAGGTTATTCTTTTGCAATACCTTCAAATCTTGCAAAGAGAATCGTAAACGACATCATTGAAAATGGAGATATAGAAAGAGCAAATCTTGGGATAGGAGGATATGATGTGACCGCTAAGTTTGCTAAAGAAAATAATCTTACAAAAGATACTGGATTTTATGTAGTGGAAGTAGATAGAGGAAGCAGTGCACAGTTTGCGGGCCTAGTCCCTGCAGATGTTATTGTAGGTGCCAATGGAAAGAAAGTAGATAAATATGAGGATTTGACTGAAGCCATCAAGTTTTCAAAAGTAGGGGATGAAGTAGAATTGGATATTCTTAGAAATGGTAAGATGAAGACAATTCTAGTAAAACTTAAAAAACAATTGTAACAATTTGAGGATTTAGTTGTTATATATAAAGAACAAAGATTTAAGATAAAGTTGGTTTTTCGTTTTGTTTTGAGGCGTCTGCTCTACCCAAGAGCAGGCGTTTTTTTTGTTTACCTTCCGCGCATTCTTACCATAAAGGAGTAAAATGTTCTATGCACGCATTGAAATCTCTTTTTAACGACCTTATATTTCTGTTCTTCCCTGAATACTGCATTTCTTGTTCTGACTCAGTCCCCATAGAAGATCATGTCTTCTGTATATCGTGCTTGTTTCATATTCCGTATACAGATCATTTTGATAATTTTGATAACGATTTCATTTTTCATTTTATAGGACGGCAGAATCTAGAATATGCTGCGGCTTTATTTCAAATGCAAAAAGGGGGTAGGGTGCATACTATGATTGCTAAGTTAAAGTATAAGAGAAGGCAGGATATTGGATTTGCCCTTGGAAAGATTTTTGGTGAATTTTATAAACAGAGTTTCTTTTGCGATGACTGTGATTATATCATTCCAGTACCCTTACATAGTAAGAAACTAAAGAGAAGAGGGTATAACCAAAGTGAAGTATTTGCAAAGGGCATAGCAGAAGTTTTAAATTGCAAAGTGAATACTGTCTGTTTACAAAAGACAATTAGAACTGATAGCCAAACTTCTAAAAATAGAAACCAAAGGTTAGAAAATGTTTTTGAGAGTTTCGTGCTTAGAAATTCGGAACTCCTGGAAAACAAACACGTACTACTTGTTGACGACATCATAACAACGGGAGCTACTTTGGAGGCCTGTGTAATGCGACTAAATCAAATTCCAGGTATACGCATTTCCTTAGGTGCAATTGCGATAACTGAATAATAAAGAAAGCAAAATGCCTATTGCCGATTAGATTTTATTGGCCACCAAAAAAATTTAGACTTAGTTTATATCTTTGGATAATGGAAACAAGAATCCTTGAAGAGTTAAAGAAAGAGATAAGCCTACGCCTTGCGCAGGAGAGTATACCCAGAATAAGGCAGTGTCTGAGTGCTTTGGAGGAAGATGAAATATGGGAAAGGGCAAATTCAAATTCAAACTCTGTAGGTAACCTGGTATTACATCTTTGTGGAAATGTAAAACAGTACTTAATATCTTCAATAGGAGGTGCTCCAGATATACGTAATAGAGATGCAGAATTCTCTCTTGATTCCAAAGTGAATCGCGGACAACTTATAGAGAACTTAGATGAATTAGAGAAAGAAATTTTAGAAGTAATACCAAATATTCGTCTTGACGAACTTATAAGAAAAAGAATGGTCCAAGGTTTTGAAATGAATGGAATACAGATTATCATCCATGTCATTGAACACTTTTCTTACCATACAGGCCAAATTGCTTTTTATGTAAAACAAGTAAAAGACACCGACCTTAAGTTTTATGGGGATTTAGATTTGAATAAAAAGAATCAAAGAGACATTTAAAAAGCTAGGTTTTGTTTCTTCCCTTAAAACCTTAAAACCTTAAAACCTTAAAACCCACCTAAGCCTCCACTTCCACCAGTGTTCCTATCTTTTCTCCACAAGCCGCTTTAAGTAAATTACCAGGAGTGTGTATGTTGAAAACAACAATGGGCACATTATTCTCAGCACACATTGTAAACGCTGTCATATCCATCACCTTAAGGCCAAGAGATATCGCTTTTTTAAAGCTAAGCTGTTCAAACATTGTCGCAGAAGTATCCTTTTCAGGATCTGCAGTATAAATACCTTCAACACGTGTGCCTTTTAAAATCGCATCCGCATTCATCTCGCTCGCCCGCAAGGCCGCCGCAGAGTCAGTTGTGAAGTACGGACTTCCTGTGCCACCTGAAAATATAACCACTCGCCCCTTCTCTAGATGACGATGTGCTCTCCTCCGTATGTAAGGCTCTGCGATCTCTCGCATCTCTATCGCAGATACAAGACGAGAGTATACATCGTTGTTTTCCAATGCACTCTGCAAGGCAAGACCATTGATGCAAGTAGCAAGCATTCCCATGTAATCACCTTGAACCCGTTCTATAGAACTGTCCTTGGCTTGTAATCCTCGAAAAATATTACCACCGCCAATTACGACAGCTGTTTCCACACCTGCTTCCACGAGTTGTTTTATCTCCTTGGCATAATGGTTAAGACGTTCAGGGTCTATTCCAAATCCTGTATTTCCCATTAGGGATTCTCCACTGAGCTTAAGGAGTATGCGTTTATATTTGATATTCATAGGCAAAAAAAAAGCGATTCATTTATGAATCGCTTTAAAAATACAATTTATCCTAATTTAATGTGCTTAAAGTCCACAACAGTTAGTTCAGGATCTATTCCTTTTAAGAAATTTTCCACTGACTGCTTGCTATCCTTCACAAAGGCTTGATTAAGCAAAGTATTCTCTTTAAAGAATTTATTTAATTTTCCTGTCGCAATTCTTTCTAACATCTCATCTGGCTTTCCTTCCTTCCTTGCGATCTCTTTTCCTATCTCTATCTCTTTATCTATTACTGCTTGTGATATACCATCTTGGCTAACAGCGATAGGTTTCATCGCAGCAACTTGCATGGCTACATCTCTTGCAGGAGTGATAAAAGCATCAGATGCTTTGTTAAGACCTACGATTACGCCAGCCTTATTTCCCATATGGATATATTGAGCAACAAGTGGTGCTTCTAATCTTTCATATGCAGTAAGTTCTATCTTCTCTCCTATAACACCAGTCTGCTCTATCACTTTGTCACCTATGCTTATTCCACCAAAGTCTTGAGTAAGAAGTTCTTCTCTAGTAGCTGGAAATTTCTCTAATGCTATCTCAGCGATCTTTTTAGTAAAGTTTATAAAATCCTCATTCTTAGCAACGAAATCTGTTTCTGAACTTAGTCTTACAACTATCCCTTTAGAATTGTCTCCAGATACCTGCGCGATTACAACCCCTTCCTTGGCCTCTCTGTCTGCTCTTTTTTCAGATAACTTTTGTCCTTTTTTTCTCAGAATCTCAACTGCTTTTTCCAGATCTCCTGCTGCCTCTGTAAGTGCTTTCTTACAATCCATCATCCCAGCACCTGTAGAGTCTCTAAGTTTTTTTACGTCACTTGCTGTTATTTGTACGCTCATTATTATGATTAAATTTAGTCCGTGATTTAATTAAGCTTGTGTTTTTGTATCTGATGCTGCCGCCGCTGCATCAGCCTTTGCTTTCGCTGCATCAGCCTTTGCTTTCGCATCTGCCTGTGCTTTCGCATCTGCTTTTACTTTTGCATCTGCCTTTGCCTTCGCTTCAGCATTCGCTGATTCTTCTTTCATTTTCCTTCTCTCATCTAGTCCATCCTGAATAGCTTTAACTGCATGGTTTGTGATAGCACTTATAGATTTAGAAGCATCATCATTCGCAGGAATTGGGAAGTCCACAAGCTGCGGGTTGGAGTTTGTATCCACCATTGCAAATGTTCTTATCCCTAATTTTTGTGCCTCAGCAAGAGCAATATGCTCATGGTGAATGTCTACTATAAAGATTGCAGCAGGCAATCTGTTTAAGTTTGCGATACCACCTAGAACCTTCTCCAGTTTGTTACGCTCACGTGTAAGCATAAGTCTTTCCTTCTTAGTAATACTGGTTACGTTTGTATCAGCAAGCATCTTGTCAATGCTGTTCATCTTTTTAAGACTACGTTTGATCGTAGAGAAGTTTGTCATCATACCTCCTAACCATCTTTCAGTAACATATGGCATGTTTACACCTCTTGCAGCTTTGGAAACTATTTCTCTTGCTTGTTTCTTTGTAGCAACAAACATGATCTTTCTTCCTGACTTTGCAATGGCCTTAAGAGCAGTACATGACTCCTCCATACATTCAATCGTACGGTTAAGGTCAATGATGTGAATGCCTTTTCTTTCCATAAAGATGTACGGAAGCATTTTAGGATTCCACTTTCTTTTCATGTGCCCAAAATGCACACCTGCATCTAATAATTCTTTATATATTGCTTTACTCATTTTTCTTTTTTAAATATGCCTGGCTTTCAGCAGGCAGGTTCTAAAAATAGGAACAAATACAAATTACCTCTTAGAGAACTGGAAGCTCTTTCTTGCTTTCGGTTGTCCAAATTTCTTTCTCTCTACCACTCTTGAATCTCTTGTGAGATACTTCTTTGCTTTCAGTGGTGTTCTATAATCCTCACTCACTTTACAAAGTGCTCTTGAGATACCCAGACGGATCGCCTCTGCCTGACCTTTAAATCCACCACCTCTTACATTTACTTTTACATCGTATGTGCCAGCAATGTCAAGCGTGTTAAATGGATCTTCAATATTGTATTGAACGTTTGACTGCGGGAAATACTCTTTGTAAGGTTTACCATTGATTATGATATCTCCTTTACCAGCAGTCATGTATACTCTGGCTACCGCAGACTTTCTTCTTCCTAATGTGTTTATAACTTCCATAATTAATTTTCAATTTTTTCAGGTTTCTGAGCTGAATGCGGGTGCTCAGCACCTGCATAAACAAATAGCTTTTTAAACATCGCTCTACCTAATTTACTTTTTGGTAACATACCTTTCACTGCATTCTCAACAATATGCTCAGGCTTCGTGGCAAGAATCTGGTCCGCAGTCTTTTTCTTTTGACCGCCCGTATAACCAGAGTAAGTGATGTATTGTTTATCCGTCAATTTTGCACCAGTAAAACGGATCTTATCAGCATTGATAACAATCACATTATCACCCGTATCGCAATGCGGAGTATAAGAAGCTTTATGCTTTCCTCTCAGGATTGTCGCAATTTGAGTACACATCCTTCCCACGATTTGTCCCTCAGCATCAAAAAGCACCCACTTACGTTCTACCGTCCCTTTGTTGGCAGATTTTGTTTTATAACTTAATGTATTCACTGTCTTAATTTTATTTGTTTAATTACGCTCTTCAAAACCCTATATTCTAGGCTTACTCCTAAGCGGATGCAAATGTAATTCGCTTTTTTTAAGAAAACAAGTCTTTTAAGAGTATTTTTTACAAGCGCGCTCTCATAAACGACTGATTATCAATAGAAAAATCGCATAAATTTTTTAACTACCCTATAAATTTGCTCCCACAAGCCTTTTTTCTCCATCCTTTCTTTTTTCGCTCTCTCTTAGTCCTGAGTCCCTAAGTCCCACCATCCAAGATGAAAAAGCGAGTTAAGAAGCTTGAACATTTGATTCTGGGCGTGCCCATCTTTCGCTGGCGCTACAGATGGTCGCAGTATTCCAGGCTCGTTGTTCACTCGGTATTCCAGAGACCTGCAGTCTCAGGAACACTAAACCCTCCATGTTGCTCACGCAGTATATCGCAACATTAATAATTTTCGTTTTCAATTTTGTGTCGCTCCTATAGAGCTCTATCTATTGTTTAATAATATTTTGCTATAAATATTTCGCCACTCTGTGGCTTTATTAAACATCAATTTGTAATTTTCATAATTCATAATTCATAATTCATAATTCATAATTCATAATTCATAATTCATAATTCATAATCATTACTGTCCGGTTAAAATGTGATTTGTTAGTTTTTGCTTCTGAATCGTCTGAAATCATTGAATGTAATGTTCTTAGGCTAATAGCAGCCCCCCTAGATTAAAAAAGAGTGGGTCCTCTATACATTTTATCTTTCTCATTTATAAGTGATTTTTCTGGGTTATTTAAGAACTCATATAGTTTTATGTAAGTCATTAAATGGATTCTAATCATTGAATTCAAGTTGGCTGTAGACCACTTTCTCTTTAGTTTTGATTGAATAATTTTAATTAACAGATCTGCTATCAGAGCACACCATATTTGTATCCTTATTGCATTTTCACTTTCTCCCAAAAAGTATTCAAGTGGGTAGTTTTGCTTTAGTCTCTTAAATAGTGTTTCTATTTGCCATCTGTGCTTATAAATCAGGGCTATTGTAGCGGGGGCTAAGGTTTTATTGTTTGTTATAAATTCAAATATCTTATTATTCTTTTTATCTAGATACCTCACAAGCCTTGCCTCAACTCTTGTTACATCATTATGAGAAGTATGTCCCAGTACTATATTCTGATCACTTATTACTCCTTTCGATTTTTGATTTACTGACACTGTATTTTCTTCCTTTAAATCATACACAGCAGAGGCTCTTCTTCTTGTTACCCAACTAATCTTTTCCTTAGTCCACAAATCAAACTGATTGTGGTTTAGGTATCCTTTATCGAATACGATAATTGAGCCCTTAGCTAGCTTTAGCCCTTTAATAAAGGGAGTATCATGTTTGGCAGCAGCTGTCATTTTAATTACTTGAGGCACATCTTCTGTTGCCTTAATAAGAGCATGTACTTTAATACCGCCTTTACGTTTACCGCTTAATGATCTTGTTCCTGCATTTTTCAAAATCTCTTTAAATAGACTTATTGTAGTAGAATCAACGATATAGAGCTTTGAAAACCATCTTGTTTTCAATCGGCTGTCCGGTAAAATTCCTCGATATTGCTTGTAGAGTTGTAAATAGATACTCTCAAAAACTCTGGAATTCCGTTTTGTATTGCCTTCCGAAAATGTACTGCGTCTAGGACTGTAGTTTAGGCCTAGATGGTTCAATCGTTGACTACATACTTGCATCCCTGTCACTACTTCTCGAATTGAGCTGCACTTATGAAATATAGTGTAAAGCATTGTTACAAGATGATTATAGGTGGTAAACTTCTTATAATAGCGATCTGTCCCCAATTTTCTAGCCGAACGATTAACTAATGAGGGGTCTATTAATTTTAATACCTGAGAAAAGATTGGCTGTCCGGTAAAATTTGCACTTTTGTTCATCTATTATTTGTTTGTGTGGTAACAACAAATTATAGATATTTTGGGAGAGCTTTGGCTCTCCTTTTATTTTTTTTTATCCGGACAACAATGATTCATAATTCATAATTCAACATGATAAACCTCAAAGACTTATGGATAGGCGACGAACTAAAAATTATATCTACAAGTAGAGTTGGGACATTCGAAGGAATTCATAAGAACGGAAATGCTATCATACAATCAGACAACAAAACCTATTTAGCAGATGCAAAAGACTTGGAACTATTTGAAGGTGTCAAAGAAGAAAAGAAACTTGTATTTAATGATGTTCCAATTATAAATAAATTAGAAGTTCCTGACAGTATAGATCTACACATAGAAGTACTTAATCCTAGCATGAAAGGTAGCCTTCCTGAACGCATTTTAGATTACCAAGTAAAAGCGTTTGAAGATTACTTAAATGCTGTCAAAAAAACCTACAAGAATGAATGCACTGTCATCCATGGCAAAGGTACAGGTGTCCTCAAAAACTGCGTCATGTCCATTGTAAAAACCGACAAGGATATTAAATTCTACTCTTCAGTGCATGATGGGGGAGCAGTCAAGATTATTTTATAACTACCATCAAAAAGAGAGCTAAGATGAATTAGGACGAATTCCGTATCGCCGAGCCTTCCCGCAAAAATCTTGACCCCAAAACCAAGACAGCAAGTAACCCATATGTCATCCATGACATATAAGAATACCCTTGAACAGTTACATAGTAATATTTCTTGCTTATATTTAGAAGACGAATAAATGCAACAATGAAAAATATCAATTTAAGTCTCATTGTCCTTTTACTGAGTACCCAACTTATTGGACAAACTACAATTCTTGTTCCAGAAGACTTTGCAACAATTTCTGAAGCTTTAAATAATGCAGAAGAGGGAACTACTGTGCTTGTAGCACCTGGCACATACTTGGAAAATATTACTTGGCCGAACGATGTTTTAGAAATTAAGCTAATGAGTTCGGGTGGCCGGGAACGGACAATCATTGATGGTTCCTTAAATGAAAAAAGAGTCTTAACTATTGGAGATTGGAGTTCAGATATAGGGCCCAATACCATAATTGACGGTTTTACTTTCAGGAATGGGAAAGGTGGAATAGAAATTCAGGGCGCTAGCCCTTATCTAAAAAATCTAATCATTGAGGATAATGTCCTAGACGAAGGAGATAGGAGTCATGGTGGTGGTGTTTATTTAGATAGCTCAGAAAGCATAATTGAAAACTGCATAATCAAAAATAATATTGCTACATCAACTGGATGGGCATATGGTGGGGGAATTTATTCTTCATGGTCAAATCCAACTATAAAAAGCTGCCTAATACAAAATAACAGGACAAGTGGTGATGGATGGAGCTACGGTGCTGGAATATATATTAGTAATTTAGATTGGGATGATGAATTTAGTGATGTCAAAATATTAAATTGTACGTTATCAGAAAATAAAGCTATTGGTTCTAGACCCTATGGTTCAGCAATCTATATAGACAGAACAAATGGTGTTGCAATAACAAATGGAGTAATAACAGAAAGCATTTCAAGTGGGAGTTTTAGCGAATCAACAATTGATTTATGGAGATCAGAAGTTGAGATGATAAATTGCACATTTGTTAATAACAGTCATGGTATAGAAGTAGAAAATTCTTCATTAGATATTATAAGTTCAATTTTATTGAATAACGGCGGAGAGGAAATTGTCATAGATGACATTGGACAGGGTGAAAGCGAGGTATCAGTTACGTATTCTTTAATTGGTGGAGGTTATACAGGTACGGGAAATATTACAGGGGACCCAGATTTTTTAAATGATGATATCTTGGTACCTTCTAAAAATTCAATATGCATTAATAATGGTGATCCTAACACAAGCCCCATAGATGATATAACTGGTAGCCCAAGACCAATGCCCTTAGGGACTAGACCAGACATAGGTGCATATGAAGTTGATCAAGAAGCGAAAACAGCTTTGATTAAATTTTTTGATGATCAGAATGAAAATGGAATCAAGGATCCTGACGAGTTCTTTGTAGGTGTAGGTGCAATTCTTTTGAACGGACAAGAGTCATATGTAAACACACAGCCTGAAGGAATATATCTATCCTTAATTAACGGCGAAAACATAATAGCGTGGGACCAGTCAAATGAAGATTTGTGGTATCTTACTACGGGACCAGAAGAACATATCATAAATGTTGACAGCGAAGATTATTTTGAGGCAATCGATATAGGAATACGTCCGTTCAGAGAATATAAAAATTTAACAAATGCTATTTATGCACCCGCCTTGTTATGTAATCGTTCTGCAACATTAGAAGTAAGTCTCAGGAATCAAGGAACGACAACAGAATCAGGATTTTTATGGTTAGATATAGATGAAAGGATGGACGGGTTCACTGCATTGCAAAGCCCAGATATTGTAAATGGAAACAGTATAGCCTGGGAATTTGAAAATCTAGTTCCTGGAGAATCAATTTCTAGGTTTGTCCGTATTAATGTACCCGGTGTTACCCAAGATAATCTAGATGATGAGTATTTCTTTTTGTCTGAAGTAACCACTCCTGATGAGCCAGATTGGCTACAAGAGTTTTTATACAAAGACATTATAAGATGTGCGTTTGATCCTAATGACAAACTTGTAAACCCGCACAGAGAAGATAATCTATCCTTAATAGATGCAGACCTTACTTACACTATTCGATTCCAAAATGTAGGAAATTACCACGCTGAAGATGTGCTTGTCGCAGATACTCTAGATAGCAATCTAGATATGTCTACATTCCAGTTACTAGGTAGCAGCCACCGAGATAAATTACACCTGTCCATTGAAGATCATATTGTAAATTTTGATTTTCAGGACATATACCTTCCTGATAGCACAGCAAACTTTGATGCGAGTAATGGCTATGTCATGTACAGTATCCGTCCTGATAGTATGCTCGCTGAAAACACGCAAATAGAGAACACAGCGCACATCTATTTTGACTTCAATGAAGCAATTATTACAAACACCACAAAAAACATTATGGTGTCTGAATTCCCAATATTAGATGCTACAAGAGAAGATGAATTATTGAACATAGCAGTGTTCCCAAATCCCTCGCAGTCTAAGTTTTACTTTTCAGAACAGCTTGAAGAGATCATCGTATTTGATCTCAATGGAAAACAAGTTAAATTAGGGCAGGATGTCAGAGAACTCGACCTAGAAAATTATTTACCTGGGATGTATATAGCTAAACTTAAGCAGGGAGAAAAACGAGGGATTGTTAAGTTAATATTGACTAAATAAGTATTTTCATCTTGCACCTCTTGGGGTCCTTATGAAAATTCCTAATTCCTAATATTCCTAATTCATCATTCTTCAATCATAATTCATCATTCCTAAATTTTTCCCAAAGGGGTTCTAACTCTTTTATTTTATTTTTTCTCCCAGACTTGTCCTATTTTAGAAACCCCAATCGTAATAAGGGTGTATTTTGATTATTAACATTAAAAACTTAAAGAAATGAAAGAATTTATGATGCTTTTTCATCACCAACCAGACAAAGAACAGCCATCTCCTGAGCAACTCCAAGCCATGCTTGCAAAATGGGACAATTGGTTAGGTGGTATCGCAGCACAAAATAAATTAGGTGGAACAAATGCACTGGGGTTTGAAGGAAGAACGATTAACGCAGAAGGGCTTGTTACTGATGGGCCTTACACAGAATTGAAGGAAATTGTAGGAGGTTATACTATTGTCACAGCAGATAATATTGAAGAGGCAGTTAAAATGGCTGAGGGTTGCCCTGTTTTAGCTGAAGGAGGAAAAGTGGAAGTACGTGATATTATGATTTTTGATAAATAATACATCAGAAACTTTGATCCCCTGACATGCTTTGACGCAGGCGACAATATTTTTGCAATAGTTATTCTTATTTATTTACTCACATAAATAAACCTATGTTACCTAATATTCCTGTCATAATAGGCTGTGCGTTTATTCCGTTTTTCATTGCATACATGTGGTTTCATCCCAGTGTATTTGGTGGAGAAACCTGGAAAAAACTTGCAGGTCTTACTGACGCTCAAAACAACAAAAAGGTATCTGCTCTTCAATTAGGAGTCAGTGTACTTTTAAATTTCCTCCTGTCTTTTGGAGTGTTTATTATTACCGTACATCAGACGCATGTATTTGCTTTAACAGGACCTGATAAAGATGCATTCAAAGGAGGAACTGCTCTAGCATTCATGCAAGAATATGGAGATAATTTCCATACTTGGCAGCATGGGATTGGACATGGACTCGCAATAGGACTCTTATGTTTTGTTATCCCTATCCTAGGCTACGCTGTGATTTTTGAACGCAAATCGTTTAAATACTTGTTAGTGAACGCAGGCTTTTGGGGAATTTCACTTTTGCTTATGGCATGTGTTATTTCCAAATGGGGCGGAGTTCCTGTATATTGATGCATGCAAGAGAATAAACTCTTACCCAATCTTTTTAGGACAGAGTACAGTAAAATAGTTGCTGTGCTCTGTCGCACGTTTGGGATAGAGAATATTCAGCTCGCAGAAGATATTGTGAGTGAGACCTTTCTGAAGGCGTCTGAAACCTGGGGCCTTAAAGGCATACCAAAAGATCCTACGGCGTGGATGTATGCTGTTGCAAAAAATAGAGCACTGGATCACTTTAGACGTAAGAAGAATTATGATACCAAAGTTGTAGAGCAATACAAACTTCAAAATCCAAGCTCTGACGAAATGCATATTGATTTTTCTGAAACAAATATGAATGATAGTTTATTGCAGATGATGTTTTCTGTGTGCGATCCTAGTATTCCTTCAGAATCTCAACTTGCACTTGCTTTAAGAGTGCTTTGTGGATTTGGGATTGAAGAAATTGCAAGTGCACTTATGTCTAATAAGTCCGCAATAAATAAGAAATTGCTTAGAGCAAAAGAGAAATTGCGAAAAACAGATTTTGACACTGTATTGCCTTCTGAAAAGGAAATACAAAAACGTCTTTCAAGTGTATTATCTATATTATATCTCTTATTTAATGAGGGGTATTATTCCTCAGTTACAGCAGAAAAAGTAAGAAAGGACCTTTGCTATGAGGCTATGCGATTGCTGCATGTGTTGATAGATAATAAAAATACTGATCTTGCAAAACCAAATGCTCTTATGGCACTTTTCTGTTTCCATGCCTCACGGTTTGAAGCAAGAACAGACCAACAAGGCGAACAGGTATTATATCAAGATCAAGACACAGATAAGTGGAACAATGCGCTCATAAAAAAAGGAGAGTACTTTCTCAATAGATCTAAAAATGAAGCGCCTTCAAGATTCCATTACGAGGCGATGATTGCTTTTTGGCATACAAGAAGGAGCAATGATGATACGCGGAAATGGGAGAATATATTACAGGTCTATAATCGACTTTTACAAATAGAATACTCCCCAGTTGCAGCTTTGAACAGAACCTATGCACTCGCACAAGTGCATGGAAAAGCAGATGCTCTGAAAGAAGCCTTGAAAATAGATTTGAAAGGCAATCATTTGTATCATAGTTTACTCGCAGAATTATATCCTGACGAAGAAAAAGGGAAAAAAGAAGAACACCTAAAAATTGCTTTGAAACTTGCTAAAAGCGAAAATGATAAAAAGCTGATTCGGAAGAAAATAAATCAGCTATCCGGCTAGTCATAAATTAATTGCTCCTCTTTAAGTAATTTAGGAAAATGGTATAATGTGTGTAATTGTAAAGTCTTGAGTATTACTCTCCATCACACAGAACATCCACATACTGATCAGCTCCCTGCACATTTAATTCTGCAGCTTTGGTTATATCAGCACACGCTTTTTCGTTTTCCTTTACTTTAACAAAAGCATTTGCACGATTAAAATAAGCCTGTCCTAGTTTTGGGTTGACCTCTATAGCTTTTGTGAAATCATTAATCGCTTGCTCATACATAGCGAGATTTAAAAAGGCTGTACCTCTATTAAAATAATTGTCTTCAGACTTTTCACCAAGTTTAATAAGCAAGTCATGATCTTTTAAAGTCTCTTCGTAGTTTTCGAGACTTAGACTG
>CALCMJ010000171.1 GCA_937967615.1 uncultured Saprospiraceae bacterium | reverse complement strand
AGATCTAACTGAATCTTTTCTGTAAAATGATATTCCCCGGATTTCAACTCTAATTCTATTTCGATAATTCCAGTTGTTTCTTTGGTTTCTATTGCAAATGTAATATCGCGTTCTCCTTCTTTATCAAATATTACCTCTTGTGTATTACTTCCTATTACTTTAACATGCTCGTCTGTAATGATTTTAGCCTGTACGTTCTTTATGTCTTTGTGCATGGAAAAAACGGTAACTGGAACTTTAATACTTTCACTTGGTCCTAAAACCCTAGGTAGGGTAGTATAGCCCATAAGTGGTTTTTTTACTTCTACAGTTTTCTCGTATCTTCCTAAAGCCTTACCATTCGTTCCTACAATCATTGCACGCACAGAGCCCACATAGTTATTTATTGTAAAGCTGTGAGATTTACTTTCTCCTGCGCCTAGTTTAAATGGCCCTACAAACTTTACAACAGGCTTAAATCTTCTGGCTTTTGAACTTGCTTGTATTGTATTGCTACCATCACCGCCTACTGCTAGTAAAGAAGTGTATTCGCCTAGAAATCTTTGAAAGATTTCTCTGTACATGTCCCACGTATTTACATTTAAACTTTCTTTGCCAAAGAAGGCGGACCAAGGGTCAGGAGTTTTGAATTGCGTGATGTCTAATAGACCTTCATCTACTATAGCTAGCGTATAAGACAATTCTTTGTTGTTTTCTTCGCTGACGACAACCGTAAATTGCTCGTCCGTTCTTAATTCATTTGCCATTGCAATTCTTGGATTAAGGATAGTATTTGGGTCAAATACTTTAATAGGTTTAATGCCAAATAAGCGCAATGGCCTATCATTTCTATGTGTTTTCCAGGCCTGAATAAGATGCACATGGACATAAGCATTCGGAGTCATTTCAGGACTTATTGCAATATTAATTTGCATAGGCTGGGGTGAGCCAGCACGCACTTCTTTATGTATTATTTGACCACCAGACTCAATAGTGATTAAATACCTTCCGTTCTCCATAGGAGGAAGTTCAAAGTTTAATGTCTCACCTACCTCATACTCTGTTTGTTCAATATGGAAAGGGAGGACTTCTAGTTGACTTACTTCTTCGTTGTTGTCATTCCATCTATCTCCATAACTATAAATTATTCGGGAAATGCTGTGTCCACTTTTTTTATCAGTAATTTCTAAAAGATGTCTCCCAAATACATCAATCGAAAATGCCTTTCCTTCTTTACCTATTTTTATATCGTAGTTTTTTACTTCCCTTTCAGTATGGTTTGATAAAGCGGTATAATTCCCTCTATTTCCAAAACGATACCACCAGTTATGATCTAATTCACTCAGCTTAATATTTACTTCTCTATTCTCAGGCTTACCATTTTGATTTAAAGCTGCCAGCATGATTGCCTCAGTATCTTTTACATAAATTTCTGAGTTGCTGTCACCACCTGGAAATTTTGCTCCTACGTAATGGGTATAAGGAGAATATTTAATTGCTTTCATATCCGTACTAAAAGCACCACCTTTTTCAAATGCTCTTAGTTCGAAATTAAAGAGCATCATAGAAGGATATTTAATGTTTTCTTCAACTGGGATTGTAAAATCGAGTATTCCATTTTTATCTGTATTTCCTGTAGAGACAATTCCGCGTTCTCTTGTATATCTTTTATATTGATTGTCAAATACATAATTTTTATAATCTTGAGAAAATGGATTCTTCATGCTTTTTTGAAGCATGCTTACTTCAGTCTTTAACTCCTTGGCTTCTAAGCCATGCATCCACTTCACACTTACTGGCGCATCTTTAGAATCTGTTGTTTTTAGGATGTCATCATCAGCAAAATCCATTTGCATTTTTAATCTATTTGGCCTTATGGTTTCTATGCGTATTGGAGTCCTATGGGTTTTCCCTCCTAAGAGCATTTCCAATCTCCAGTTACCAGTAGGGGAGTTGATGTCAGTTGGGAAATGCAAACCGTACATACCATCAAAATTTTGTTTCTCATGCCAGGATTTCACTAATTTATTTGTTGGGTCAAACAGTTTTAATTGTACGGGCAAGGAAGCAGGAATAGGATTTTTCTGATTAAAGACAATACTGTTCATGTATACGGTGTCACCAGGTCGCCATACATTTCTTTCACCAAAGAAGAACACCTTAGTATTCCCATTCCAGTTTTTACCTTCTACCTGAAAAGTGCTAAGTGATAATGCTTTAGAGTCTTGCAATTCTAGATATGTGCTTTGGTCATTGTGGGAAATTTTTGCGAGGAATGGAATTTGATCTTTAAGTTGAATGTTTGCCATCCCACTTGCATTGCTTTGTCCCTCTATTAATTTTTTTCCTTGGATATTAAAAAGCGCAATCCTAGCATTAGCAATAGGCGCTGCAGATGAAATTTTTGAAGTATAAAAGAAGTATTTAGAATGATCAGGTTCTGACTTGCAAACTACACCAATATCTGTACACATAAGTAATCTAGAATCTTGAATTATAGTTTCAAAATTCTTGTAACAAGGCGATCCACTATTGGGCTCTTCACTATAATGATTTCCGCCTAAATTACTATAATTATTTTCGTAATAGTAGTCATCATAGTGGTCATATCCGTAAGCAAATCTCGCAGATGGCTGGTCAAAATTAATAGCATCTACAATGTCCCTGCCTGTATTTCCTTTCCATTCTTGACATGGATATGCACTATGAATATTCGGTATACTTAATAAGACTTTATAAAGTGCTCCGCTTTCTTTACGCACCACATTATTTAAGCTTACAGAATGGAAGCTCTCTAGATAGGGTTTCTTTACGTCAAAAGTAAAAGTGGTATCAAGTGTAACTCTTCCTAGATTTTCTAAACCTACTTGCGATGTATAAAGGTTTTTATTTTCTTGATAAAGTCTATTTATATTATGATCATAGACTTCAAGGACGCGCAACCTAAAACCCCTGGCACTGATAAGAGAAATAGGTAACTCCCATTTGTTTCCAGGAGGTAAAATGTTGCCACGTTCTGCAATTTCTACTGACGGAGTAGGCGGGTTAAAAAAGAGCTCTTTTTCATATTTATCTTTTAATGGATATCCAGCCAAGTTTTTAATACCTGGAAGGATCTTAAGATCAAAATATCCAAACTGTTCATCTTTAAAATAGACGTTGACTTGGTTGTTATTAATTTTTATTTGAGAGATTGTTCTTCCATCTACTTCAATAAGTCCTTCTAGGTTTTGGTTTTCTAAAAGAGGGTCAGTAAATGTAAGTTTTAGCTCTTTGTTATTTCCATTATATAATTTGAATGCATGAAAAGAAAAATCAGATTTTGAAGGAATAGCAAGGTCCATCTTTGCATTATCATTTACATTCAAAGCTTCCATGTTTAAATTAAGATTTACTTTGTCAGGTTTGTCTTTCCTCTTGATCTTATTAATAGTAAAAAAGCTTTTCTTTTGGTCTTTTTTATGATCCCATAATATGTTCAAATTTTCATTTCCCTGTTTTGCAATTAGACTTGCTTCTATAATATTTAATTTAGGTTCACACACTGCAAAATTTACTTCGCCTTTGTAAGTGACATAGTCCATTGATTTGTTTACAGGCGCCTGCATTATTATTGACCAGGCTTGTTTTTGTGCTTCTAGTGGGAAACTGAAAGTTTCCATCCCTTTTGGCATTTCAGTAAGAAGACCGATGTTAAACTTTACACGATAAGAAACATTGTGTTTTATCTCAGGGTTTATGATGGAGATAGTATTTCGAGATTGATTTAGTAAATAAGTTCCACCGATGGGAGGACTGATTTCAAATAGATCTACGGGTAGGGCCAAGTCTGATGGAACTTCAAACCCAAGATTTATAAACAGGTCTCTACATCTTGAGACGGGACTCTGACTATATCCAGTAATATAGGTGTTAAACTTTTCGTAATCTATCTTGGATTGTTCAATCGCTGATTTTTTACAAGAAATAATCAATAGGATTAAACAGATAACTGCAAGCAGAGTGGGCTTATTACATGTCATGATAATGAGTTCTATGTTTTAATATATTGAATATTCCTCAATCTATCAGATATCATTTATAAACGCTTGGTGAAAAAAGAATTCGTTGCTGTATTGCTATTATTCGTTTGTTTTATTAATTACCTTTGTTTTTCATAATAGAAGCATTGGAGAAGTACCTCGTAATTATACCTACATACAACGAAAAGGAGAACATTCAAAAGATCATTGAGACGGTACTTGCCTTTAAGACGGGTTATCATGTTTTGGTGGTAGATGATAATTCGCCAGATGGAACTGGAGATATCGTGGATGAGATGAAAGCTCAAATTGGAGATAGACTCCAAATCCTCCATAGGAAGGAGAAAAATGGTTTGGGTCCAGCATATATCGCAGGTTTTAAATTTGCTCTTGAGAACGGGTATGACTATATCTTTGAAATGGATGCAGACTTTAGTCACAAGCCAGAGGATCTTGACAGACTTTTAGAGGCTTGCAAAAAAGAGGATTGTGATCTTGCAGTAGGATCAAGATATACAAAAGGCGGTGGAGTAGGAGACACCTGGGGCTGGTACAGACATTTTTTATCTTTTGGAGCTTCCATGTATGTGCGTATGATCACTTTTATGCCAGTTATGGATCCTACGGCGGGCTTCAAATGTTATTCCAGAAAAGTCCTAGAGACTATCAATCTAGACAATATCTCTTTTGCAGGATATGCCTTTCAAATAGAAATGAAATATTCAGCCTACAGAAGAGGATTTAAAATAAAGGAAGTACCAATTTTGTTTAATGACAGAGAATTAGGAACTTCAAAGATGAATACTAGCATAGTAGGTGAGGCAATTTTTGGAGTTTTACGCATGCGGTTTATGAAGAAGTTTTAGGAGCGAATGTTATTAAAGCCTTTTGAGTATCTTTCTATCAAAAAATATACATGTCAGATTTTTCACACTTAGATAAAGAAGGCAATCCTACCATGGTAGATGTAGGGGCTAAAGCCGTCACTGAAAGAATGGCAAAAGCACGTACAAGAGTGGTTTTGGATAATGCTATAATGGATCGTTTAGAAAGTGATGAAATTCATACCAAGAAAGGACCCGTTTTCCAGACAGCAATATTGGCAGGAATAATGGCAGTCAAAAGAACTGCAGATCTTATTCCGCTTTGCCATCCTCTGAATATCACGAAGAGTTCAGTAGATATTAAAGTAAATGCGCAAAGAGAGATACAAATAGATTGCGAAGTAAGATTGACCGGAAAAACAGGAGTAGAGATGGAAGCACTTACAGGATGCTCTGTTGCGGCACTTACAATCTACGATATGTGCAAAGGCTTTTCCCATAACATTATAATCAAAGAAACACGTCTGATTGAAAAAACCGGAGGGAAGAGTGATTTTAAGATGGATATGGATGCATGAAAGAAGAAAGAAAACATACTAAGCATACTGCATTGATCAAACCCTTAGGTGGAGAATTTCACAGAAACGAATGGGCGATCATAGGAGCTCCTTGTGATAGAATTGAAGCTTTAGTAAATGACTTGAGTGCATTTTTATCTAAGAAATATAAAATTGGATATGTTGACGCTGCTCATAGTTCTGCAGAATATACAGAACCATTTTACACAAAATATACGGATGAGATAAGTGTGCAAAATTTTCATAGTCAGAAGAAAGCTGGACAAAAGCAAAACAGAAAATTCTTTAACGATTGTGATCTTGTATTTGTGAATGGAAATCATTTTACTGCAAGTAAACAGATTGTTATTTTGAATGAAAAGAAAAAAGACTCACTTAGTAGAAAATTAGATAGACTGACGGATGTGCAGTTCCTAGTCCAAGATGGTGGAGAAGTGTATTCCTTTTTAAAAGACAAAATAAGAGATGGACTAGAATCATTCATGATGAATGAATCTGAGTTAATTGCAAGGCGAATTGAAAAAGAAATGATACAAGAGGTAGCTCCGCTTTATGGGCTCGTCTTGGCCGGGGGCAAAAGTCAGCGCATGGGAACTGATAAGGGAGCATTAGAATACAAACAGAAACCGCATAGAGAATATACGGCGGATCTTATTAGTGGTTTTTGTGAAAAAACCTATATCTCATGCCGAGAGACGCAGCGTGATGCGTTCAAATCAGCTTATCCAAAACTCATAGATACGTTTACAGGACTTGGTCCTTATGGTGCTATACTCAGTGCATTCAGAGAACATCCTAACCATGCGTGCTTGAGCATCGCTTGTGATTTGCCTTACATTGATAAGGAAAGCATTAATCAACTTATACATAAAAGAAATCCATCAAAGTTAGCAACGTGTTTTCATAATCCAGACACACAATTTCCAGAACCATTGATCACAATATGGGAACCCAAAGCATATCCTGTCTTACTTGAATTTCTAAGTCAAGGATATTCATGTCCAAGGAAGGTCTTGATAAATACAGAAGTTGAAGAGATTAAGATGGATAATCCAGGAGCAATGTTTAATGCAAATGATAAGCAATCATATGCTCAAGCGGTAAAAGGAATCAAAAATGCCGAAAAGTCTTGAAGTAATGATATCAAGTTTGTTCAAACGCGCTTTGTTTGTATGAGAACATATTAAATATTATTTTAATATGTTCAATTACTTTTACTGCTTTTAGATCTCTGCGCTATCGTTTCCATTTTCAAAAAAATCTTATTTTAAATTTATAGGGTGATAGAATTGCCAATTGGTGTTACGAATATGTCATTTGTCGGGCAAAATCAATAAATTGAAATATATTTTTATGTGATTTATTAGCTAAAGCTTATCTTAGTTGCTTAGTCAGTACCCTTATCTAGTGCATTCCCTATGCATTCCGTTTAATGAAAATAGGCTTCAGCTAGATTGAATCAATTTTGTGTTTATTTTTTTTTGGAAAATGATTCCAGTTGAAACATGTTTTAAAACCCCTATTAATGAAAAACACTTCTTTATTTAAATCTATAAATTGGATAAAACTTTCCATTTCTATATTCTTCTTTTTTGGATTTACCCATCTACAAGCGCAACTCTTTCATGAAAATCTTGTACAGCAAGGTGATCTAAGTTTTGAGGAAATTGTAGAAAAGAGCGAACGCTACTTTGATAAAAAAGGTAGAGAGAGAGGAAATGGTTACAAGCAGTTCCAAAGATGGAAATATTGGGCAGAAAGAAATCTGGATGAGAACCGTAAAGTTAGAGATGACAAGAAAGCTCTTCAAGATTATAATAAATATTTTGGCTCTAATTCTTCATCGCAAAGAGTGCTAGATGGATCTTATGTTGAGCTAGGCCCTTTATCAGCAACGAATACTTCAACATGGTCATCAGCATTAGGAAGAATTTCCGCCATTGGCCTAGATCCTAATGATGATAATCATATTATAGCTGGGTCACCTACGGGAGGCATCTGGAAGACGACAGATTATGGAACAAATTGGACTCCTCTTTTTGATGATCAATTGTTGATGGATGTGTTTTCATTAGAAATATCTCACACAAACCCAAATGTTTATTTTGCCGGTTTGAGTAGTGGTGTGGTGAAAAGTACGGACGGTGGAAATATTTGGAATGGAGTATCCGGTGCGACTTCAGGAATATTTAATACAATAACAATGCACCCCACGAATCAGAATGTAGTATTTGCTGTGGAGCAAAATGCAGGTCGGGTTCATAAATCAATAAACGAAGGAGATAATTTTTATTCCGTCATGGATCATTCTGCAGCTATGTATGATCTTGAGTTTCATCCTGGAAATTCAGATATCGTATATGCTTCAGGAAATGATGCTGTGTATAAATCAACGGACGGTGGAGAAAATTTTACGTCAATAAATTCTGGACCATGGTCAGGTTCAGGAAATACAATGATGATGGCTGTCACGCCTGCTGCGCCATCAAATTTGTATGTTATTGAAGAAGCAGGTGGTGCATTTAATGCGATATATTTTTCAAATGACGAGGGTGTAAGTTGGTCTACTATTACTGATAATACATGTAATTGTCAAAATATGTTTGGGTATGACTTGAATGGGAGTGGAGGACAAGCACCAAGAGATATGGACATGATTGTCTCTCCAGTAGACCCTGATATTATTCATATTGCTGGAACAGAATCCTATATGTCAACTGACTTTGGCCAAAACTGGAGTCAAACTACATTCTGGAATACACCGGATGCATCTAATTTCATCCATGCTGATATAGATATTTTAATTTATGATAACAACAGGATAGTGACGGGTACAGATGGGGGCATTTATTTTTCAACTAATGAAGCAAGCACTTGGACTGATATAACGTCTGATATAGGTGTTAGACAGTTTTATAGAATAGGTGCTTCATTAACTGATGCAGATAGAGTGTCTGGAGGTTCTCAAGATAATGGTACTGGAGTATTGGTGGGAGGTACCTGGTTTGACTTTGTAGGTGCTGACGGTATGGAAACTTTTATAGATTGGTCAAATGCAGATATTGTTTACGCCACGACTCAATTTGGTGGACTATATAAATCTAGTGACGGAGGACAAACGCTGAACAATCAAATTTCAACACCTTCTGGTAATGGGAATTGGGTTACACCTTTTGAACAAGACCCCACAGATCCTAACACGATTTATACTGGACGTCAAGAAGTCTGGAAAAGCACAGATGGGGGTTCAAGCTGGGTAGCTATTTCTTCTCTTGCAGCAGGAGCTGTAGACGAATTAAAAATTGCTCCTTCTGATAATAGTCGAATTTATGCTGCATTTAACAACATAATATATTACACCAGCGACGGTGGAATAACTTGGAATTCCAGTACAACTCCCTCAGGAAATGTAAATTATATAGCGGTAGATCCCTTTAATGCTGATAGACTTTCAGTAGCAGTAACTGGAACGGCGTCACGGGTATATGAAAGTACAGATGGTGCTGCGACTTGGAATGATATTTCAGCTAACATTCCATCAGGAATTTCTATTGAATGTGTCCTGTATGAGCAAGTGGAAAACGGAGGACTTTATTGCGGTGGGAATCCCGGTATTTATTTTGCTGCAAATACTTCTAGTCCTGTATGGGAAGACTGTTCAAATAATCTTCCTAAGGTACGTGTAACAGAATTAGAAATAAGAAATCAAGTTATGTATGTTGGTACTTACGGAAGAGGACTTTGGAAATTTGAATTTATATGTGATGGCAGCCTTACTGGACTAGGTTGTAATGATCTAGATGGATGTACAATAAATGATGTCTATGATGAAAATTGCAATTGTGCAGGAACCCTTTTAGATAGTGATGGAGATACAGTCTGTGATGGTCTTGATGTTTGCCCAGGAGGAGATGATACAATAGATGGTGATAATGATGGTATTCCAGATTTCTGCGATGGTTGTGCGACAGATTGTCCTGATTCAGATTGTGATAGTGTCTGCGATGCAGATGATATTTGCCCTGATGGAGATGATACTAGAGATATGGATGATGATGGCATCCCGGATTATTGTGATGAATGTGATGATATCATAGGAACAACATGTGATGACAATGACGCGTGTACCGTTAATGATGTTTATGATTCTGATTGTAATTGTTTAGGTACATTATCTGATAGTGATTCTGATGGAGTATGCGATGCGAATGACGTTTGTCCTGGTGAAGATGATACTGCAGATATTGATGGAGATGGAATTCCTGATGCTTGTGATTCTTGTAATGACCTGATTGAAACACCCGTCTTATTTTTAGAAATCAAATTGGACAATTATCCAGAAGAAACCAGTTGGGATATAAAAGACAATCTTGGTGGGGTCCTTTTGTCATCAAATGGAACCTACGCAAATTTTGCTGATGGGACTATAGTGAATGAATCCTTTTGTAACATAGATCTTGATTGCTATGAATTTACAATCTATGATTCTTACGGAGACGGTATATGTTGTTCTTATGGACAAGGATATTATCTTCTGAAAAACTCTGTAGGTGACACACTTGCTCTGGGAGGAGATTTTGCCTCATCTGAGACTACGGCATTTTGTATAGATTGTTCTGCTAGGGGAGGTGATGCTGATGCGGATGGAGTGTGTGCAGATGATGATTGTGATGACAGCGACGCTTCAATTGGTGGAGCTGGCTCAGCTTGTGATGATGGGGATATATGCACGACAGGAGATGTGTATGATGTGAATTGTAATTGTGCAGGAACGTTTGAAGACTCTGATGGAGATGGAGTGTGTGATGCTGATGATATTTGTCCTGGCTTTGATGATACTATAGATACGGATGGAGATACAATTCCAGATGGTTGTGACACGGATGAATGCGTCCAAGAAACATCTTCGTTTAATGACAATCCTCTTGTTCACACTGGAACAGGTCAATCTGGTGCATTACTTACGTTGCCATCAGGGAGTACGGACATTTCATTTACTATTAGTGATATAGATGCCCTTGTAGATGGGAACCCATCTGGAAGGTATATAGATAAAGTGACTGTGGATTATGTAGACGGTAGTGGGACCAGTATCCAGCAAGGAATTTATACTGGTGATGCTATTCCAACGATGACTGTTGATATTCTCATACCGGGTGAAGTGCAGTCCATTACAGTCACATTAGAAGATGGTCTGGATGGAGATGCAGTAATTCCAATCCAGATAAGCTTTACTGATGTAAGTTATTGTTTGGATGGTGATGCATTTACTACAGATTTAACAATTAGCACTTTAATGCTGCCTAGTTCCACCAATGGTCCTAGTCCAGTTGTTTATATTGTAAGTGTATTAGAAATTGGTTCATCGAATTCTACAGGAACAATTACTGCAATTCTTCCAAAAGATAGCAAATTGCAATTTACTTGGGATCCTCTTTTAGAAACCATTGGTTCGACAAATGTTGATAATCAAGAATGGATGTATGATGGTTCAAACTCTGGCTTTCATATTTGGACTAATATATCAGATATACCAAGTAACGGTGTGCTGAAATTTGGATTTGAAGGGACATTCGATCCAGTGGGTACCTCGGGATCAGTAAGTTATACGACAACTATTTTAGCAACAAGCGGTGGGGAAGAAAATTCAAGTAATAATATTGATGTAGAGTCCTTACTGTTTTTTAGTAATTAATCTATAAAGATTTTGCCCCTCATGATACTTGCAATTTTAAAATTGCAAGTATCATGAGGGCTTTTCACCTCACTTAATCTCTTGATTTTTAAGACTTAATTTGCATTAAAGTACGAAGTGCGCTTAACACCGCACCTTCCATATATCCGCCAAAAGAAGGACTTGTCTCTGTGCCAGAAAAAAATAGCCTATCATCTAAATAGCTTCCTTGTAAAAGTGCATGTCCATTGTTTTCATGTGGGAGGATGTGCTTTGAGTACGCGGTTGTTGTTTCTTCTTCATGCTTCCAAACGAGTTCTTCGTAACTCTCATACTCCATGACATCATCGCCATAATACTTTTGAAGTTGTGTAAGAATTAATTGAAGACGCTCTTCTTTTGAAATACTAAAATAGGACCCATTAATGAAGCCCATCAACGCGAATTTCTCATTCTCTTCATCAGAATGATCATATAGTTCTGGCACAGGGCCCACAGCGCTAAATATTGTTCCGCTTTTCGGATGCTCTTTCCAAAATGGTTTTTTGAATCTTAGTGCAATTTTAATAGAGTCAGCCATCCAAGTTTGCGTTTCTGATCCCACTTGTATTAACTGTGAAGGTAAGTTAGGAATGACGGATATGTTTTTAAAAAATAATGCAGGTGGGAGCGTGGAAACGATTTGAAAGCATTCAAATTCTTCGTCTTTGCACTTAGCGATTAGTTTTTCTCCATGCCCATGAATGGATGTAAGTTTTTTATTTAAAAGTATTTGATCTTCATCTAGGAAATCCTTTAACGCATTAACAATACTTGCAGTCCCATTTTTTATCCTATAACTAGGTGCGTCATTTGGAGGTAATTTTACAATTTGTGGAGGGCTAGTAGATATAGGTTCATAGAAAGCAGTTTCTCCTAAAACCTGAGGAAAGATATCAACATGAATCTCTTTTAATAAATTTTTAAGCGCAATGTGTTGGTCGCCTAACCATGTTGCTCCCATTTCAACAGTAGCGTTTTCTTGCGATTGTAAGCTTAGAATTCTACCTCCAATTCTATTTCTTGCTTCAATGAGCTGAGCTCGAATATTTTTCTTTTTCAGATAATATGCAAGTGTAAGTCCAGTTAACCCAGCTCCCACAATTATTATTTGGTTCTTGGCTTCCATGGTTTATCCTTAATCTCGGTATCTAAAAATTGGATATGCCTCTCCAGCAAGAAATACATCCTTACCTCTTGGTAATTCTATAAATGCATCTCCTTCCTTAAGGTTAGCAAGATCTCCTGAGCCATTTCCTTTTTTTGGCAATGCCAGAACCTTTGCTTCTTTTGAATATCGAATTTTTACTTCTAGAAAATACGTTAAGTCAGGGGCAAAGTGCACATCCTCTTCTAGCAATGCATACTCTTGTACCGGTGTTTCATTCGTTAGAGATAGATGTAGCCAATTATAAAAATAGCGCTGCATACAAAGAAAGGAAGAAACAGGATTACCAGGTAGAGCAAAGACTGTGCATTCGTTTTTATACCTACCAAACCAAAACGGTTTTCCAGGTCTTTGTTTTATTTTATGGAAAAGCTTTGTAACGTTTAATTCTTCTAAAATTGAGGGTATAAAATCAAACTTCCCTTTCGAGACACCGCCACTGAGCATAATGACATCATAATTTTTTAGGAACTCTGATATTTTAGTTTTTATCTCATTTGGGTCGTCATTCAGATGGGCTGTGTCCACCTGAATTGAGTGTGATCTTAAACTTGTTGACAGACGATATACATTTGACTTCCGTATTTGGTGGGCCAGAGGTTTCTCATCAATACTAACAAGCTCATCACCAGTGGATATTACAATTACTCTCGGTAGCCTAAGCACTTTAATCTGTGATTTGCCTAAGCTTGCTCCAATTCCTATTTCAGCGGCTGATATATTTGTGTTTTTCGAAACGATCAAATCGTTCGCTGTACGATCTTTTCCTTTCTCGTGTACATTTTGATCTTTTTTAATTGTCTCTATTGTCAGTGTAGCATATTCCGAATCAATATCCAAGTCTTCATAGCGTATGACAGTGTCACAATTCTTAGGAAGCACAGAGCCTGTCATGACTTCAAGACATGCATCTGAATCTTGCATGGTTTTTTGTTCTGCACCAGCCGCGGCCACAGCTTCAATTTTAAATTTGCGATTGCCTTTCTGAAAAGCCTGATATTGAATAGCAATGCCATCCATGCTCACTCGGTTGTACGGTGGCATATCTCTGTCTGCAAACCATTCTTCACTTAAAATTCTACCCATGGATTGGGAAAGTGGTATGGTTTCAGTTCCAAAAGAACCAAGATTATCTTTTATTATTTGCAAAGCCTCTGCAGTAGTAATCATCCGCCAATTGTTGCCATAGATTCAGAAACCAAAGGGTTGAATTTTCGCTTTGCCTCCGCTTCAAAACCATCTTTGGATCTATGTGCGCATGCTTCTTGAACGGCAGCAACTATTTCCGCGTCTGAAGCACCTGCACGCATAATGTCTCTTATGTTGAAGACACCATCATCATATAGACATGTTTTTATAGTACCCTGGGGGGTCAACCTAAGACGATTGCAGCTGCCACAAAAAGAACGCGTGTAGGCAGGTATTATTCCAAAACTCCCCTTAAAGTCTTTTATTGTATAATTTAATGAAGTCGAATTTTTTGGATCTTCAAGTTTTATAGCCTTACCAAAGTGCGATTCTATATGCTGAAGAATTTTAATGTAGTTCCAATGTGTTTCTTTATTGAAACTACCATCCCCATTAAATGGCATCTCTTCAATAAAACGAATTGAGATATCCTTGTCTTCAGCAAGCAGTACCATTGGTATGATGTCGCCAATATTTTGATCAGCCATTACCACACAGTTTAACTTAAGATCAATTTCAGGATGTTCTGCCATTTCTTGGAAACAAGCCCATACTTCGTCAAAAGAATCTCTTCTAGTGATGTGAGTAAAACGTTCCTTGTCAATACTATCAATACTTAAATTGAAAGAACGAATACCTAATTGCAGCAGCGCATCTAAAAATCTTAAAGTGATTGTACCGTTTGTTGTAATCGCTATTTTATGAATACCATCAATCTGACTAAGAAGCGTAAGAAATGAAATTAGATCTTTCCTCAAGAATGGTTCGCCCCCAGTAATCCTAATTTTTGAAATCCCTTCTAATGAGAGAAGCTGAATTAATCTAAGGAGTTCTTCATAGCTTAAGAGCGCATCTTTTTTTAAAAATTGTATGCCATCTTCAGGCATGCAGTAGAAACAACGGAGATTGCATCTGTCAGTAACAGCGAGACGTAAATAGTCAATTTCTCTACCGTGGTTATCTATTATCATTCTTTTTGAGTGCTTAGGATTTAAAAGTACTTAATCCTCAATATTATCTTCTAATTATTAGAGGAATTATCGGATTTTCCTTAGAATGCATAAATTGAACAATTAAGTACATAAATGCCAGATTACGAACTTATGTTCTTCTTTTTTGTGATCGCCATCCTTTATTCTAGTGTGGGTTTTGGAGGAGGCTCTAGCTATCTAGCGATCTTAGCATTATATGGTATAGATTATAAGGTATTGCGATTAATAGCTCTTTTGTGTAATGTAGTCGTAGTGAGCGGTGGGACCTATATATTTTGGAAAAAGGGATTCGTTCAATGGAAGAAATTATTCCCACTGATTGTGTTGAGTATTCCTTTGGCATTTCTAGGAGGCAGAATTCAACTTTCAGAATCTATATTCTTTATTGTATTGGGAATTGTATTAACATCAGCTGGCTTAATGGTCTTTTTTTATAATCCTGTAAAAAATATTGAAGCGACAGTGTCTGCAGATAATAATGACATCGTGAATGCTTCTTTAGGTGGGTCAATTGGCTTTGTATCAGGATTAGTAGGAATAGGCGGAGGTATATTTTTA
This sequence comes from uncultured Saprospiraceae bacterium, assembly GCA_937967615.1. GTDB lineage: Bacteria > Bacteroidota > Bacteroidia > Chitinophagales > Saprospiraceae > CALCMJ01. The sequence goes on along the minus strand of CALCMJ010000171.1, from coordinate 2,760 downwards.
GCTCCACTATTACATTTGATGCGATGGGATGCAGCTAAATATATCTCAGCAGCATGCAGTGTTTTTATATTAGTAAATTCGATCGCAGGAATATCTGGGCAATTCAGCACCGAGCAGAATGATTTAGATTTTAAATTTATAGCATATTTAATAGCTGCCGTATTTATTGGTGGCCAAATAGGATCACGCTTGGGAGCTGGTCGCTTATCTGATTTACAAATTAGAAAATGGACAGCTGTTCTCGTAATCTTTGTTGGGATACGACTCTTATATAAATATATCCTAGTCTAAATTTAATTACACTTATATTTGAATTATGAAGTTAACTTTGATTTCTTATGGTATTGCAAGAGATATTTTACCTGCCCACAAGCATGCTCTTGATATAGAAGTTAATACAATAGAAGATTTAAAAACAAGCTTGTGTAAAGACTATCCTGAACTTAAAAACTTGCAATCCATCTCATTTGCTGTAAATGAAGAGTATAGAGATGATGCGTTCATCTTATCAGAAAATGATGAGGTTGTTATTATTCCGCCAGTTGCTGGTGGTTGAGATTTTGAAAACCAATGATTGAGATCAAAATATTGTCAGAACCCCTCTTAGTAGATGCATGTTCAAAAAAAGTGCAAGACCCAGCTGCAGGTGGTATCAATATCTTTGTAGGAACTGTCAGAAATCAAACAAAAGGAAAAGCTGTACTGCGCTTAGAATTTGAAGCGTACGAATCTATGGCAATTTCCGAGATGAATAAAATCGCAAATACCATGCAGGAGAAATGGGATTGCTTTCACATTTGTATACACCATAGAGTGGGTGTGTTGAATATTCAAGATATAGCTGTAGTTATAGCGGTCTCTTGTGCGCATCGTAAAGCATCTTTTGAAGCCTGCCAATATGCAATAGATACTTTAAAACAAACCGTTCCAATCTGGAAGAAAGAAATTTTTGAAGATGGAGAAGAGTGGGTATCAGCACATCCTTAAATCAGCCATTGCTTATTTCTTCAATAGTCTTATTTCCAAAGGCTTTTTCCCAAGCTAAAATTCCACCTTTTAAATTGTAAAGATTATCGTAATCAAAGTTCTTTTGAAGGACTTGGATCACTGCCGCGCTTCTAGCTCCACTTTTACAATGTAGAACGACCATATCATCATCTGATAACTTTTCAAGATTTTGATATACAATGGGAGCAGGAATCAGTTCTGCACCCATATTGTGTTCATTGTACTCATCTGGATTACGCACATCAATTACTTGAATAGCTTCTTTGCTTCTCAGTTTCTGAGCAAATGCCTCAACTGAGATCTCTTTAATTAGATCAACATTAGAAATTCCACAAAACAAATCATAGTCAATAAGTTGAATAGAGTCTGATAATTCCGTTCTTATCTTGTTTTCTTTGAGTTTGGAGAATTTAATTGATCTAAGAGATATATTATTCAGTTCTATACAAACTAACCTACCTGAAATCTCTGTACCAATACCAGCTGCAATTTTAATTACCTCATTTGCTTGCATAGACCCAAGGATTCCCGCAACAGCACCAATAACTCCAGCTTCTTCGCAGTTGGGAATAGTATCTGCTTTGGGAGGAACGGGAAACAAGTCTCTGTAATTAGGTCCATAGTTTCCTTCAGAATCCTGAAAATTGAAAACGCTTAATTGTCCTTCAAAGCGATGTATTGAAGCAAAGACATTTACTTTGCCAAGCTTCACGCTTGCATCATTAACTAGATAGCGTGTAGGGAAGTTATCAGTTCCATCAGCTATGATGTCAAAATCTTTGATAATGTCTAGCGCATTTGTTGCATCTAATTTTACATTGAAAACTTGAATGTTAGCTTTAGGGTTAATGGTTTTTAATTTTTCAGCAGCAACTTCGGCTTTATATTTCCCAATGTCCTTATGGGTATATAATATCTGTCTATGGAGGTTATGTATTTCCACCCTATCGTAATCGACTAAACCTATAGTGCCTATGCCGGCGGAAGCTAGGTACTGAAGTAGAGGCGAACCTAATCCTCCACATCCTATAACCAGCACTTTAGAGGATTTTAATTTGGCCTGTCCTGCTTCGCCCAATTCAGGGAGTCTTATCTGTCTGCTGTATAATTCTTTTTCTTGTGCACTTAGCATAAAGCAATGTATCAATAATTCATGAAATCAATGTAAGTCAAGTTTTCCATTATTCAAGGATTTTATATTCAAAGCTTGAGCTGTGAGAGGCAATCCGAGTCTTTCTTGTGCCCTTTCCCATTTTTCAATTTCAAAATACTAACAACCAAATCAATACATATTAAAAATTATCATTATATTTAACTAGAAAAACAGTAAAACGCTCGCTATTGCTGCGTTTATTCATCCCATTTCCTAATTCAGGCATAAATTTCATAAGTATTTTATTTATAATATGTAAACTTTTTGCTTATAAGAGTTAATGCTTTAGGAAAAAAAATATGTGTTCTGTGTAAAAAAGTGGGAGGAAGTGGTAAATATTGGTAATTCTGTCTTACATTTGAATCAACGATCCAACTGAGATGACAGGAAAGTACCGATTTCTAGGCGAGTTCGAGTGTAAGCTCGACACCAAGGGAAGGTTAAAGCTCCCCACCGCATTAGTGCGCCAAATAGGCGAGTCTGGTACTTTGAATTTCGTAATCAATCGAGGTTCAGAAAAGCATCTCAGTTTGTATCCGCAAGTTGTTTGGGATAAAAAGACGAACGAGTTAATAAACCGACTCAATCTCTACAACACA
>CALCMJ010000170.1 GCA_937967615.1 uncultured Saprospiraceae bacterium | reverse complement strand
AAAGAACGAGGCAATCCGGAGTTACTTAACATGAGTAGAAAAAGAAGAATAGCAAAAGGTTGTGGCAAGACAATTCATGAGATTAACATGTTTATAAAACAATTTGATCAGATGCGTAAAATGATGCATCAGATGAGTAAGGGTAAGGGCATGGATCAGATGATGCAGAATTTCCCAGGCGGCGGCAAGTTTAAATAGGGAGATCCCTTCCATTGCCTTCAGCAATTACAGGGCGGGCTATCCGTTCATATGTGCTCACTGCGTTCCGCGCAACCCACTACTATCCCTATCTCGGAATGAATTGGAAGTGTAAACAGTTTTCCATTGACTATGCCCTGACACCAGCACGCAGTGCAAAAACCTCATTCTACATTCATCATTCATCATTCATCATTCCTCCTTCATAATTCCTCCTTCATAATTCATAACTCTTCATTCATAATTCCTTCATAACTCTTCATTCATAATTCATAATTCCTCCTTCACAATTCATATTTCATAACCGCATTAAATGCGTTAACATTCCACTTTCTCTAGGTTATTAAAATACTTAGCTCTACTTTGTCCCACACTAGAACTCACCGTATGAAAAAATTCACTTTTCTTTGCTTAGCAATTGCTTTTACGTGCACACTCAACGCTACAAGCCATTACGCCTCGCCTACTGGGACAGCTGGTTATATCATTTCAAGTCCCACGAATCCCATGACCTTGGAGTTTGCTTATTTTAGTTGTGTTCCTGGCGATAGTCTTTTGTTAGAAGGAACTTTTGTATTGACAGAGAACTTATACGTAACAGTGAATGACTTGTACATAGGTGAATATGGAACAGGGGCAATTTTAGAAGGAGACTATGATAATACCACAGCAGGTTTTCCCTTAATCACGCTTAGATATCCTACGAACGTTACCGTTGAAAATTTAAGTTTTAGTAATCATTTTGGAAACTACGCAAGAGGAATTCTAGCCTGGGGGTCAGGAGACAATGTAAATATCAAAAACAATGTGTTTACAAATATTGGATGGAACACAGATCCTACCGCAATTGCCGGTTTTGACGAAGGGGCAAATGCAATTTTAGTAGTTGGAAATGTAAACACTGGTAGTCTAACAAATGTAAATATTACAGGAAATTCAATAACTGACATAGTACTCGGACGGAGCGAAGCAATAACCCTTATTGGGAACGTTGATGGTTTTCTGGTAGCAGATAATTATCTCTCAGATATAACGAATATTGGTATTGATGCGGCAGGACATTTTTCCTGGGTTTCAGATTATGATCCGCCATATGATCCCTTGGACCCAGCGCTTAACCAAGCTAGAAATGGACTCATCAGTAACAATACAGTAATAAGAGCAATTTCGCCTATTGAAACCTCTGCAGGATTATATTGTGATGGTTGTAGAGATGTCGTTTTTGAACGCAATGTGGTGAAAGAATGTGGTGCAGGTATATCTATAGGATGTGAGGTAGGAGGAGGCAAAACAGCTTCCAATGTGACGGTGATCAATAATATCTTTAAGGAGAATCTAGAATCCGGAATGTTTCTAGGTAGCTTGACCTCTGAGGGTTCATCAAATGGCCCTAGTTCTGTGGATGACTGTATAGTAAGGAACAATACCTTCTATGAAAATTGTCAAACGGATGGCGCAGGAAATTTTAATGATTATGAAATTTTTCTGCAGAATAGCAATAATAACGTGTTTAAAAATAACATTCTTTATATGCTCAATACAGCAAAAGGAATTGTTGCTGCAGGCACCTCTGAAATAGTGGGCTTTGACATGGACTATAATTTATTTTATAGACCTGATGAATCAGAATTAGACCTCGTTATTTCTTCTGCTACAAGCACCCTAACAGGAAATGAAAACTCGCAATACGGTGATCCAGGGTTTATTGGAGTAGCTACGGACCTTTTTGATATTTCAATATCTGCTAGAGCTGCGAATACTGGCGATCCAGATCCAGCCTGTATTCCATCAGGAGAGTTGGATAGAGATGGCGGAGTGCGCGTGCAAGGAGATATTGCAGACATAGGTGCACAGGAATCCAGTTCAACACAAGTTCCTCCAATTCCAAACACAGAGTTTGCCATTTTTACAACTGATCTCACTGTTGTGAGCACAATAATTCCAACAAACGCAAATGGCATAACAGACAATGTAATGACCGTGAAAGTGCAGGAGTTGGGCAATTCAAATACAGAAGGTCTTGTTACGGTTATTATTGCCAAAGACACCCACCTAAGTATGACCTACGACGCCAGCGCAACTGCCATTGGTCCTTTTCCAGTTGATAATTCTAATTGGATTTATGATGGATCTAATAGTGGTTTTCATATTTGGACAAGCAGCGTTCAAATAGCACAGCTATCAAATTCTACCTTTGGTTTTCAAGCTACGTATGATCCACAAAATGCATCAGGCATAGTGAGTTATTCCGCTACCATAGTTTCCGGTAGTGGCGGCGAAGAAGATGGTACCAATAATATTGATGTGGAAACAATCTCGTTTTTTTCTAATTAAAGAGTGTCGTTCCCTTAAAAGGACTCACCTTTAACTAGCTTCTTAAGAATGCGTGCATTCTGAAAAACAACTTCAAGAAAATAGATGCCACTATTTAAGTGTTCAGTATTGATAGTATGCAAACTTTGGGAGTTGAGCTGCTCAGTAAATACAACTTGTCCTTGCAGATTATAGAGAGTCCAAGCTTTCGGTTTTTTAGAATCTAAAACCTCCATTTGTATTGTTTGTCCAAATGGATTAGGATAGAGTTTTAGTTTTGTTTGATCATCAGACTTTATATCTGCTACAGAAACAATTTGTCCATCCTGACAATCGCCTAAAAAGCCGCCAGAAATTGTCTTGTCTGATAACACAAAACGAGCATTGACATTGTTTAGCAGTTCTTCTTTGATCTCCTCGTATCCCCATTCAGGATGTTCAATTTTTAAACATAAGGCTGCAGCACTTACCGCAGCAGCAGATTGCGAACTTCCACTCTTGGTGCTATAATCTACTCCAGGCCGAATGTCTACTCCAGGCGCAGCAAGATGCACAAGTGAATCACTATAATTGCTAAACCCTGCAATGGTATTGTTTTCTTCATCCCATGCGGCAACGCTTATCATGTTTACCAGATCAAAACTTGCAGGGTAATGCGAGCTACTATCCCTTGAAATATCTACACCTATTCCATTTATACCGTTCCCGGCAGAACTGACGATAAGTGCATCTGTTTTACTAAGTGCATTTTCTAATAATCCTACGGGAGCACCATAATATCCCCAGCTTAAATTGTAAACATCTGCTTCGTTTTCAATACCATAGTATATGGCACATACAGCATCAAACAACTCGCCATATCCATCATCACCAAAAACTCTGGCGTTCATTATATCATAATCTCCATATAGTTCCTCTGTAATGATTCCTGCTAAATGTGTACCATGCCCATTGTCTTGTTCTACTGTGTAAGATGTGTCAGCAAGAAAGTTATATCCGTTCACATCGCCTAACAGACAATTGAGTGAGTCATCTGTTTCTTCATTTATCCATAAGACATCTTGCCAGTCATGTAAACTGTCTAGTCCTGTATCAATTAATATAAGACTTGGTTTTCCATTTGGCGGCGAGGGAGGGCTCGTAAATGGATACTTGTAGTTATCTATTTTCTTGATTTTACTATTTCTGAGCTTGGAACTGCTGCTCTTTTTATATGCACTCAAATCCATTGGGTAATTAAATCCAGCCTCATTGACTCTTGCTCTATTTCTTGTTTTCTTTTTGATTTCATCTGGGTCAGTAAGGTAAACAGGTATGCCTAAACTGTCCAACTCAATCGCATGGAAAGCTAGCGAATCAAATTGCCAAAGTTCAAGGAAGTCACCACATTGACACTTGTCAATCAAACTTGCGTCAAACGCATTTCTTAAAGAATCTCTGTATTCTTGATTAGCTATAGTGTCATATTCAATCATTAATTGATCGTAAATAAATAGTCCCCCAAACTCATCTTCTCCTAGAATTTGCAATTCAAACGATACTGAAGTGTATGAAGATAGATTGTATGTTGAACTGGAGACATTGCAATGATAAACTCCCTTATCTAGTAAATCCATTGTGTCCAGTTCTAAGTAGGGTACTGTGCTATTGAGTTCGCCTACAATTGTGGAATTATCTTTTACCCAATTATAAATAGTTGAATTGCCAGCTTCAGGAATACTTAATCTTATCGTGCTACCATATATAGGATACGCATCTAGTTCTATTGCATGTTCAGGAGTTTGATTTGTATAAGTAAATGAAACATTAGGTAGATTAACGTCCTCTATTTTTTCCAGTTCTTTAAATGGGAGCTTATTAAAAGCAATATTAATGATTAGATTTTCAACGTCTGAAGGGAACTGAGGAAGGATAGTCAGCTGGTTGTTGTTTATATCTATAGATTGTAGGCGTGTTAAATTACTAAGATCATTGATTTCCTGAATTTGATTATTGCTGAGATTGATAGTTATTAAGGCATTTAAATTTTCTATCCCTATCAGCTTGTTCAGATTATTGTCATTGAGTATCAATGTCTTTAAGGAATCCAAGGAAGAGAGATCTGATAAATTGTCTAAGTTTTTATTGCTTAAAGCTATTCCTATTACTCTCTTGTTTGCAATCGTGACTCCTTCCCATTCACCTACATTCACTCCCTCGACTAGCCAGTTTTCTAATTCCAATGCATCCCCATTTGCAGCATCATATAAGGCGCGCAATGCAACTGAATCCTGCTCAAGAACCTGAGATGAAATTGATTGACAGCATCCTAGGGCAAGCCCAAATAGGATAGCTATTTTTAGTTTAGATGTGATTCGTGTTCCCAAAAGAGTGTGTTTTACCTATGTATCTCCTAATAAATGTCACCAAGTGGCATTTGGTTACCATTTAAATAGAGAAAATTACAATTCTTTAAATTTAGCTAATCTCACGATGCATACATTGCTCCATCGCTAAATCGAATAATTTAAAGAAGTATTTAATTATCAGAACTTTTAATCAGCTTCCTGATCACGCGTTCTTTCTCAAAAACCATCTCAAGAAAATAAATCCCTGAGCTTAGATTTCCTGTATCAATGGAATATCTAAAGTCTGGACTTAAATTCTCAGCATATACCCTCTGTCCTTGCAGATTATACATGCGGATAGTATGCGGTCTTTCTGGATCTAATATTTCAATATGTATTAAATTCCCAAATGGATTTGGATAGAGTTTGAATTTCACGTTCTCTTCTATTGCTAAATCCTCAACAAAAACAATTTGACCATCCTGGCAATCTCCTAAAAAGCCACCAGAAATTGTCTTGTCTGATAATTCAAAACGTACATTGACATTACTAAGCAATTCTTCTTTAATCTCTGTATAGCCCCAATCAGGATGGTCAATTTTTAAACAAAGTGCTGCCGCACTTACTGCCGCTGCCGCTTGGGAAGTTCCGCTCTTTGTCTCATAATCAATTCCTGGATTAATATTTACTCCTACTGCTGCAATATGCACAAGTGAACTGCTATAATTACTAAACTCTGCTATAGTATTGTTTGATTTATCCCAAGCAGCTACACTTACCATATTTTCTAAATCAAAACTTGCGGGGAAATGAAAGCTAGTATCAACTGAAATATCTACACCCACACCATCTATTCCATTACCTGCGGAACTGACTAAAAGTGCGTCTGTCTTTTTAAGTGCATTCTCTAGTATGGAAACAGGAGCACCATAGTATCCCCAACTTAAATTATATACGTCTGCTTTATTGTCAATTCCATAATAGATTGCACAAATAGCATCAAAAAGTTCACCATATCCCTCATCTCCAAATACTTTTGCATTTATAATATCATAGCCGCCTTGACCAATCAGCTCATCTATTACAATACCAGCTAAGTGTGTGCCATGTCCATTGTCTTGATCAATTGTGTAAGATGTATCTGCCAGAAAATTGTATCCATGTATATCTCCTATTTGACAGTTTATGGAATCATAAGCCTCTTCATTTGTCCATAAGACATCAGTCCAATTATGTAAACTGTCCAGTCCAGTATCAATTAAGATTAGACTTGCATTTTCGTTTGGTGGAGGAGGCGAACTTAAAAAAGTACTTGTATAATCTTTTAATCTTACAGAAGATTGGGTAGGAGTCTCGTTTACATCTATTGTGTAATTATATCCTACATCATTTACTCTGGCTTTTCGTTTTGTTTTCTTTTTTATTTCGTCTGGATCCGTAATGTAAACGAGATCTCCCGTAATACTATCAATTTCTTCAATGCCATGATAGGCAAGGGAATCTAGTTGCCAGAGTTCTAAGAATTCTCCACACTGGCATTTATCAATTAGGGAGGCGTCAAATTCAGCCCTTAAAGAATCTCTGTATGCTTGCGTTGCCCCTTCGTCGTATTCTACAATTAATTGGTCGTAAATGAATAAGCCACCTAATGAGTCTTCTCCAAAGATTTGTAAATTTAATTCCTCAGAACTATAGCTAGTGAGTGGGAATGCTGTATTGCTTACATCACATCTATAGACTCCTTTGTCAAACAGGTTTATAGAATCTAGAATTATAAAGTTTTCCGTACCATTTGGAGTTCCTAAGATTGTAGTATCATTTTTTATCCATGTATATAGAGTATTGTCTCCACCCTCAGGTATGCTCAGACGGATAGTTCTTCCATACACAGTATTGTCATCAGTATTTAATCCAATACAAGGTGCTTGTGGAGTATAAGATAAATTAAGATTGGGTAAGATATAGTTTTCAATCTCTTCCAATTCCTTAAATGGAATTTTATTAGTCCCCATTAAGATTGTCAGGTCTTCGTTGCCTTGAGGAAGAGTTGGCAATGTTGTCAGATTATTCTCATCTATAGTAAGGCCTGTCATTGCAGTTAAGTTACTCAGGTCATTGATGTACCTAAAGTTATTACGAGCTAGGTCTAATTGAAGTAAATTAGTGAGATTCTCTATCCCCGTAAGTGTATCTATTTTATTTCTAGAAAGACTAAGGACTTCTAGTGATGTGTTTTTTGAAAGATCAGCTACATAGGAAATGTTATTTAGTAAAAGATAAAGTTCTCTTAACTCAACGAGTTCTTCTAAAGAGGGCACACTATCAATAAAATTAATCCCAAGTTGGATGCGTTCTAATTGTTTATTCTCATTGACATTAGGAAACTTAGTTAATGCATTTGCATTCCCATTTAATATTTTCAAATTAATTAACTGTGTAAGATCAGGTAATGTTTCTAACTGCATATGTGCAACATTAATTTCCTCCAGTAGGATTAATGCGCTTAAGTCAGGTAATTCTTGAATAGGATTAAAACTCATTACAATAATTTCAAGATTTACATTATTACTCAAATCTGGGACAACAGTGATGTTGTTTTCAGAAAAATAAAGTGATTCTAGAAGAATTAAATTGTCAAAACTATCTAGGCTATCTAGCCCTAAATTTGTAAGAGACAGGTATTTCAAAAGAACTAAATCTTCAAACTTAACATGCGAACAGTTCTGAATATCTCTAAGTCGAATAAAGTTTAGAGCCTCAGCAGATTCAAAGTGTAGAATATCATTGATTAATGATTTTCTAACTTCTATATGTTGAAGCGCTGTGAAATTCTCTAAATCAATGAGACCAGACAAATTAACACCAATAATTTCCAGAGTTTTTAAAGAATCTAATTTATATAAGTCTGGAATAAATTCGCCGTATAAACTATCACCCACTATGTTGCCACCAGAAGATAAACCTATTAAAGAAAGTTTTTGAACTCTGTCGTTGACTACTGAGATTCCTGCCCACTGTCCAATGGGAACACCCGGTGCCCAATTAACTCCCCACTCTTCACCATTTGCTTCATCATAGAATTTTAATAGTGCAGCAGCATCATTTTCAAGATCCTGAGCCATGATGGAAGAACAGTAGCTTAGAACTATGAATAGAATAAAAGCCAGGTTAAATCGAAAATAGGTTTTTGTAATTGTTTGCAAAATGTCTTGAGTTTATAATATGTAAATGTGACCAATAAGAGAATGGTTACTTGTTTACGCCAATAATACCTGTACTATCATGAAAATTAATGATTTCACCCTAAAATAAGCCAAAAAGCAGTGCTTTATGCCTATGGTTTGGTAAAAAGTGGGATTTGTTGTTTCAGCTTACAATTCCAGAGAAGAACTGCAACTATTAAAGTATGCGGACAAAAAGAACAAATTCCTTATCTTGATCTTATGGCACGGAAATTTCTGATTGGACTCTTTCTTTCCTTCTCTTTTTTAGGAACAGCCCAGCTTCCTGATGGTGCTATTGCTCCAGACTTCACAGTTACAGACCTAAACGGGAATACACATAACCTGTATGACTACTTGGATCAAGGTATACATGTTATTCTGGATTTTGGAGCAAGCTGGTGTAACCCCTGTTGGAACTATCATCAATCAGGCGTTCTTGAAGAACTATACACCCTGTATGGACCAGATGGTACAAACGAAGTCATGGTTTTTCTGATTGAAGGAGATGGAGGAACAAATGAGGCCTGTCTTTATGGCACTTCTGGATGTAATGGAGGGACTACTGGAGACTGGGTGACAGGAACAAATTACCCAATAGTAAATCTGGAGGAAGGCAACTTGGGAATTGTAGATGATTACAACATTCAATGGTGGCCTACTGTGTATATTATAAATTCCGACCATAATACAGTTTGGGAAACAGGAGGCTTATTATTGAGCAGTTGGGAGTTAGTTATGTTTGAGTCCTTTGTAATGGATGCGAATCCAAATGTTATAAATGGTAGCTGTGATGATGGTGGCACAATAGAACTCAATCCCAGCGGCGGAGCTATGGATTTTCTCACTTTTATGTGGTCAAACGGATCCACAGATGAAGACGCAGTCAACCTGTCTACGGGATTATATTCTGTTACTGTCACTGATTTAATAGAATATTTTGAGGTGTTTGAGAACATCTATGTAGAAAGTGATGATACAGATTTGGAGATTATTTCTGAATGGGAAAATAACATTTCGTGTTTTGGTGAAGAGGATGGGAGTATAGAGTTGTCAGTTGCATCTTCTTCAAGTGTGTCTTACTTTTGGAGTAATGGTATGACAGGAAATTTAATTGAAAACTTGCCAACGGGTGTTTATGATGTTACAATAGTAAATGACAGCAATGGATGTGAGATTTACGGAGCTTATTTTGTGGATGAACCTGATGAATTATATATAGAAGCGAATGGTAGTGATGCGAGTTGTGACAGTGCAAATGGAACTATAGATTACTTTGTTGACGGTGGAGTTACTCCGTATCAGACCTTCCTAGAAGGTGGCCTTATAAATGAGAACCCTATAACAAATTTACCAGAAGGCGTTTACAATCTAGAAATCTTGGATGCAAATGATTGTCTAATTTCCTTACTGGTCAATATTGGAAACACAGCTGGCCCTACGCTTACTATATCCACTCCAGATAACCTCAATTGTATGGTAAGTTCTACTCTTATTGATGCATCAAATTCTGTAGGGTCAAATTTAGAATTTTCGTGGTTCACTAGTACAGGCCTGCTTTTAGGGAATGACGAAAGTATTGTGGTTACTGATGAAGGCATATATTATTGTGAGCTAATAGACCTTATTACTGGATGTACAGATATGGAATCTGTTGTCGTTCAAGCAAATTTTGAAATGGTTGACATTACATTGTCATCGCCAGACACTTTAAACTGTCTAGTAAGCTCTACGCTTCTTGATGCATCAAATTCTACTGGGTCAAATCTAGAATTTTCTTGGTATGATAGTGAAGGTCTAATACTTGGGAATGAAGGAAGTGTAGTAGTTAATAGCGAAGGGATTTATTATTGTGAGTTAACGAATCTTTTGTCTGGATGCATGGATATAGATTCAGTTGTAGTTATATCAGATTTTAATCTTATTGAAATTACCATTGCAGATCCTGAGGTAATAGAATGCGAAAACCAAACGATCACTTTGGAAATAGAAGTATCAGGAGATGTAGTAGCATATTGGTTTACAGAAAATGGAGAAATAGTGCAGGGAGAAAATACATTTACGCCAGAGATTTCTTCGGCCGGTACATATTATTTTCAAGGGACAAGTTTAGAGAATGGATGCGTAAGTTTAGATTCCGTTTTGGTCTTGGCTATTGATAACGAACCAGCGGCTAACTTTAATTACATCCTTGATGGAATTAGCTTAAGTATTGAAGATCTTTCTACTGGTTCTGGTTTAAGTTATCTTATAGATTATGGGGATGGGAATACAAGTACGGATATATCAGCACCGCATACGTACTCAGAAGCGGGTGTTTATGAGGTCTGTCTAGAAGTAATGAATGCATGTGGTCAAAGTATTGCGTGCAAGATGGTCTTTGTGGGTGGTGCACCAGAATTTGATTCAGAACTAACACAGATATCATGTTTTGGAGAAAACGATGGTAGAATACTAATTGCCCCAACTTCAGGAGTCCCAGAACTAGAAATCGTATGGGAAGGAACTGGTGGATTTACATCTAATGCGTTTATGATTGAGAATTTATTGCCTGGCGTGTATAGTATGGTCTTAAGTGATGCAACTGGAGCGTTTGTTGAGTCTAGTTTTACAATTGAAGATGCTCTTCAGATTATCCTCACAAGTTCTGTGCTAATAAATGATGAAAATGGACAAGGATTAGGAAGTATAGAACTTATGGCAGAAGGAGGGACAGGTCTTATTGATTTTCTCTGGGAAGATGGTACAGAAGGTCCCATAATTGAAGGGCTATCAGAAGGGGAATACAGTGTTGAAGCCATTGATGAAAATGGATGTAGGGAACGCTTTGTTTTTGTTATTGAAAATATTCTTACTTCCTCGCAGAATATAGAAGCACTTTTAGGTTTTGAAATTTTTCCTAACCCGGCTTCGGATAAATTGCAGGTACTTATAAGCTTAAAGAAGTCTATGGATATACAGCTTGAACTGTTTGATATAAATGGGAAAAGAATCCAAAGTGATCAATGGAATTCCAGTTCAATTAATTTTGAATATGATACAAATGGACTAGCTTCTGGAATATATGTATTGAAGTTGTCAAGTGGCAATGGTTCAGCATTCCAGAAGTTGAGTGTCGTAAAATAAGGATAAATTCAGCTAGTTCTGGAGCTTGTCTTTTAACTCAGCAAGTTTGAGCATACATTCTACAGGTGTCATTGCATTAATGTCCATAGACTCAAGCATGGTGAGGATTTCATCATGAAGGGGAGAAGCTGAGCTGAACATTTGTAATTGGACTTTGTCTTCTCTCTTTGGAATGTCTTCTGCTTTAAGATCAGTTTTGTTAACAGATTTCTTTTCGAGTTCATGCAAAATATCATTGGCTCTTTCCACAAGCTCTTTAGGCATGCCTGCCATTTTTGCAACATGAATGCCAAAGCTATGTTTACTACCACCTTCTACTAATTTTCTCAAGAAAACGACTTTGCTACTCGTTTCTCGAGTAGATACATTAAAGTTCTTAATACGATCGTAGGTTTTACTCAGTTCATTGAGCTCATGATAATGGGTGGCAAACAATGTCTTGGGATTTGCCGTGCTGTTTTCATGCAAATATTCTGCTATAGACCAAGCGATAGAAATTCCATCATAGGTAGAAGTACCTCTTCCTATTTCGTCTAGGATAATCAATGAACGTGGTGTAAAGTTGTTCATGATATTTGAAGTCTCATTCATCTCTACCATGAAGGTAGATTCTCCGCTAGAGATATTATCAGAAGCACCCACACGTGTAAATAGTTTATCCACGATACCTAAGTGTGCTGAGCTTGCTGGAACAAAACTTCCAGTTTGTGCTAACAAGCAAATCAAGGCTGTTTGTCTTAACACCGCAGACTTTCCAGACATGTTAGGACCGGTAATAAGGATGATTTGTTGAGAATTGTTTTCTAGGAAGGTATCATTAGGCACATAAGTTTGTCCTGCTTCCATTTGCTGCTCTATAACAGGATGTCTCCCGTCCTTGATATCTAGGGTCAAAGAATCATCAATTACTGGCTTACAATAATTGTTTTTGTAGGCAAGCTTGGCAAATGAACAGTAACAATCTAGCTCAGCCAGTATGCTTGCGTTCAGTAAAATTCCTTGCATATGTGTGGACAAGAAAGCGATAAGCTCAGAATATATTTTATGTTCAATTGTAGAGACCTGATCCTGCGCATTTAGGATTTTAGTTTCAAGTACTTTAAGCTCATCCGTGATATAACGTTCTGCATTTGTGAGAGTCTGTTTCCTTACCCAATTTTCAGGAATCAGATCTTTGTTTTTGTATTTATTGGTGACTTCAAGGTAGTAACCAAAGACATTATTAAACCCTATTTTTAGATTGGCAATTCCTGTTTTCTCAGCCTCTGTTTTTTGAATTTCAATTAGGAGTTCTTTGCTGTTGTTTATGATGTACTTTAACTCATCCAACTCAGAGTCAACTCCTTCTTTTATACAGTTGCCTTTTTGTAAGCTCACTGGCGGCTCGTCTACTAAAGTGGTATTAATTTTATCTATAATAACTGCTCCATCCAATATTTTTGCAGAAAGATTTTTTACATGGGCATTTTCAGTATGGTGTAAGAGTTCTTGTACAGCTGCTAGACTTAAAAGAGAATTTTTGAGCGCTTCTATTTCTTTTGGTTTGATCTTGGCGGTAGCGATTTTGCTCACGACGCGTTCTAGATCTACGATCTTGTATAAGTAGGAATCAATTTCCTCTAGCAATGGAAAATGTAATCGTAAATGATCTACAACTTCTTGTCGCAAATGAATCTTAGAAGGAGAAAGCAAGGGCATGAGTATCCACTTTCTGAGTTTACGCGCGCCCATGGCAGTGATGGTATGGTCAATGATGTCCATGAGGCATTTTCCATCTCTATGCTGCGGCCTTACGATTTCCAGATTGCGAATAGTAAAATTATCTAACCACATATAATCTTCCGTAAGAAGTCTTGTGATACTACTTATGTGTTTTAGACTGTCATTTTTTGTGAGCTCGAGGTAGTGTAAAATTGCACCAGCGGCGATCTGTCCATTTTCTAGATCCTGTATGCCAAATCCCTTAAGACTGGTCACATCAAAATGGCCTTTTAGTTTTTCGTCAGCATAATCTGATTGGAATACCCAATCATCAATTGGATATGAATAGAACTCTTCGCCAAACTCTTCTGAATAGATATTTTTCTTTGCCTTTGAAATGAGAATTTCTGAGGGTGTAAAACTATGGAGCAGCTTTTTTATATAATCTGGATTACCTTCAGAGACATGGAATTCTCCTGTACTAATATCAAGAAACGAGATTCCTATATTGTCTGCCTTTTGTTGGTGAATGGCAGCGAGATAATTATTCTCTTTATGATTAAGTAGGTTGTCACTCAAGGCTAGACCAGGAGTAATAACATCCGTTACTCCCCGTTTTACAATCTTCTTTTCTTTACTTGGTTTTTCTAATTGTTCGCAGATGGCAACTCTGTATCCTGAGCGCACTAGACGTGGAAGATATACATCCAAGGAATGATATGGGAAGCCCGCGAGTTCCACATCAACACCACCGTTATTTCTCTTAGTCAGAATAATCCCTAATGCCTGGGCGGTCTTGATGGCATCTTCACCAAATGTTTCGTAAAAATCACCCACTCTAAAGAGAAGAACAGCGTCAGGATGCTTGGCTTTAAGCTCAGCATACTGTTGCATAAGGGGGGTAACTTTCTTATTAGCTTTAGTCTTGCTCACAGATTGGTTTAACAAAGGGCAAGATATTATTTTACTTTAGAATATTTAAATATACGAGAGAGAGACTCACTGATGAGATGAATAGGAGCATAGGATTCTGCTTTTGTCTAGGATAGTATGTGTGCGAAACGGCCCGCGATAAGGATAGGAAGGGCACCGCAGGTGGTCCCGGAGGGACGAAACCCCTGGATAGCCTGGTTCTCTGAAGCTAAATCCCTAGCAAGGCTAGGGATGGCGAAGGAGAGATCGCCCAAAACTTAAGCATATTCTTATTCGTGTAATTATACTGTAAACTTTGGATTCTAGCAATATTCGCTTATTTTTGCAGCCGTTAGAAATCCACCGCTTGATGTTTCAAGGAAAGTGGGTATGGTTTAACCATTTAAATTTAACCTAAAATATGTCAGTAAAGATCAGATTGGCCCGTAGAGGTCGCAGAAAGAAGCCATATTATCACATCGTAGTGGCTGATGCAAGAGCTCCAAGAGACGGAAAATTCATAGAAAACATAGGTATGTATAACCCTATGACTAAACCGGCAACGATTAGTCTGGAGAGGGATAGAGCATATGAATGGCTTATGAAAGGCGCACAGCCTTCAGAGACAGCGAGAGCAATCCTAAGGTTTAAAGGAGTATATTATAGAAAACACCTAATGCGTGGTGTTGCTAAGGGGGCTTTTTCAGAAGAAAAGGCAAACGAAATGCATCAAGCATGGGTAGATGCTAAGGAGGCAAAAATTGCAGAAAGAGTAGAAGAAACGCGTTTAGAGGAAGAAAAATTCTGGAAGACGCTTTCAGGTGAAATCAAACCTATGCAGACTGCGAAAGTGGAAGCGGCTGGTGAAGAATTCAAAGCAGAAGGTCCTAAAACATTAGCAGAAGCAGCTGAAGAGAAAATGTCTGCAGAGGCAGCTACAGCTATTGCAGCAGGAGCTGAGGTAGCAGATGCCCCAGCAGTTGTTGAAGAAGTAGTTGCAGCGACAACAGCGGTGGAAGTACCTGCAGTTGAAGAAGCTCCAGCAGTAGCGGAAGCGGTGGCAGAAGTAGTAGCAGATGCACCTAAAGTAGAAGAAGTAGTAGCAGATGCGCCTAAAGTGGAAGAAGTAGTAGCAGATGCAGCTGCAGAAGAAGCTCCTGCAGCTGAGCCAGAAGCACCAAGTGAAGAAAAAAAGGAAGAAGACGCATAGGCGTTTTATAGAGTAGAGAAGAAATTATTTTAAACATACAATAGATATAAAAAACCTGGCTAGGCTAAAATCTCGCCGGGTTTCTTATTATTTAGACTAAATCGTATAGCTATGAAAGAACTTGATCCTAAGTATGCCACGATCCTCGATAATATCAAAGGCAGTATTCAAAATTCTGATCTATTAAAGGCCTATCTAGATGATGAAGAGGATGAACAATACAATGCACTTAAGGATAGTTTTGAACCAGAGATACATACACTATATGATAAGGTAGCAAGAGAAAATCCATTACAAGTTGAAGCATTTGAAAACTATTTGTTGAATGAACAGTTTGAAGGATTATACCTTCCTAAGGTGCTTGGATATTCTGTTTTAAGAGCTAAGGTTGATGAAAACGTAAAGTTTGTAAAAATTCAAAACCACTTTAAAAAAGTGCTCAATTACATTGTGAATTCTTCCAATTTTGAGCAAATAAAAAATAGAGTAGGACAGTCGATCCAAATAGGTTTTGCGTTGAGTAGTGATATATGGATTTCAAATTTCTTTGAGGGGATTTCAAATAAGAAAGTACAGACCTATCTGAATAGCCAGAAAATAGATAAGTATAGAAATGTATTGGATAGAAGAACGGCTCTAGTTAAATACAGAAAGCAGTTTGAAAGTCTTGTTTTTAGTTCAGCGGATTTTCCTAAAACTGTGGCTGAGTTGAGAATGAACGCTTCTACGATCAAAAGTTTTCTTCGCTATAGAGTGAAACACGATTTTGACAATTCTACATTAGAAGATGAGATACGTAGTTTAATCAACAATAAAGATTTAAGAGCTGAACCAGCATATGCAGAATTATTGACAGTCTGTGCAATGCATTATGGTCAGGGCAAGGAACAGGATATTAAATCTGCATTTGATAGCCTGCGTGAAGACGAAGAATTTGAAGATTGGTACTTTGAAAATCTCTTAGAAGTACAGTCTGATAAGAAGGGTGTCACTGATCAAGAATATAAAAACTTAAGCATAGTAATTTCAAAGGAGAAAAGTGATAAAGTCAGCGCATTCTTTGGAGTAATGGACACTGTTTTGTCAAAAGGCTTTGTGCATGAAGATAGTGTAGAGACAATCCGCAACTACTATAATTCAAATGAAGGCAAGTCTAATCAAAATGCTGCCGTTCGCGGAGCAATTCTTTCTTCCTTTGAGAAGGTGATGTCAAACCTCCCAGAAGAGTCGTATGCTGATTATTTTGAGATTAATAAAACGTTTGGTCAATATATGGACATATTCTCAAACCAGAAATTTAATCAGGATGTGAAGGCTTTGAGTTTGAAGTATGTAAAACGACTCTTAAAGCAGTACATAGATAAACGCGGGAAGGACTACCAGGACATCAAGAAATTTGTACGTGCAAGTTTCCTGGATTTTAACTTTATGACGGATAAGCAGTTAGTAGAGTTGTTCAAAACAAAACGAAAGAAGAAGCCAACGGCTTAATAAAACTTAGAATCAAAAAAGCATCTGTCTCCTGACAGATGCTTTTTTTTATCCCAATGCCTTTCCATAAAAGTCATATTTAATCTTCTTGTCGATATTCCTCAATTAGATATCGAAAAATCATGTATTTCTAAATTTAAGCAAATACCTTAGTGATATCATGATAAGCCAAGCTCTGCGATCTATACGATATTACTTGAAAGCATTTCCTTTGATTAGTGAATTGCGATTGTGGAAGTATGTTTTGTTTTCTGCTATTATAAGTTTACTGGTTGCATCAGGTGCATTCTATTCTTCCAGTTTTGTAGGAGAATTTGTTTCTGATTTTCTGGGAAGTTTTTATAGATGGGAAACAGGATCAGGCATCTTTGGAACAATCACTAAGTGGCTTTCAACGATTCTGACGGCCTTTGCTTTTCTATTTATTCTTAGATACATATTGCTTATTGTCCTTGCACCCCTAATGAGTTTTCTGAGTGAAGAAGTAGAGGAAAAGTATACTGGCCAAAGTTTAAACAAGGGCTTCAGCCTTGCCAGGAGTGGGAAAGAAATGATTAGAGGTGTACGTATGGCATTGCGAAACATTACTAGAGAGTTCTTTTTCAGCGCCATTTTCTTCGCGCTTGGATTTATTCCTATTCTTGCTCCGTTTTCTTTAGCAGCAATATTTTTGGTTCAGGCTTACTATGCTGGATTTGGAAATACTGATTATTATCTAGAGCGCCATATGGGATTGCGAGAGTCTGCTCAACAGATGAAAAGAAATAAGGGCTTGGCAATAGGGAATGGGAGCATCTACTTAGGTCTATTATTAATTCCCGTCCTAGGTGTTGTTTTTGGTCCTGTCCTGGCAACTATCAGTGCTACAGTACAAGCCATTGAAGATGGCTTGTAATCTATTTTGAATCTCTCTACTATTTACGTTCTAAACTTAATGGATCAGCAAACGTCCAGTTTCTACCTTACCGTCTTCATGTGTTATTTTCAATATATAGAAACCCACTTCCAGATCTTCAGGAACGGTGAAATGAGATGCAGCTAAGCTAGCTTTTAAAACCTCTTGCCCTTGGATATTAAACAATTGAAAATTGGCTTCTGAGTTCTTTGTTGATTGTATAAATATACTCTGACCAAGCTGAGCAGGGTTAGGATGTAATTGTAAGTTTGCCTTATTTATGAGCACTTCTTTTAATGAACTGACTAAGAAATTCTCTCCTACAGTATGGTATACCGTATTTGTAATGACGGGTTCATTAAAATCAAAATAGATAGCCGCAGTATTTTCCACACGCGTCTCTAAAGCGAGATCAGCTTTTTGCGCTATTTCATATTCAAACCAACCGTTAGAGGCTGGTTCATTCACGAAGCTATCAGGAAGCATAATATTATCAAAAGTGAATTGTAGAGAATTATTTGTGATATCCAATTTATAAGGGTGACTACTTGCTCCAGGCTTAAAGCTGCGCATATCAAGATGTTCTGAGATTTCATCCGTTACAATAACTTTAAATGCCGTGTCTGTTCCAGTATTTTGGAACCGAATAAGATATCTAAGATCTACATTCTTTTCAATATAGTGCTGATCTCCATAGCCTAAGGGGAACCCTTGTTTGTCATTAGGATCCCATGATCCTATCACTTCTTGACAGAGTTCATCATAAGAATCTCCATAGTCCGCAACTGGGAAAAGGGGATGAAAACCAGTTTCAAAATCACCATCATTTGTGCAAGCTTCTACAGTAGCACTTGGTAGGTTATTCCAAGGATGATTTTCCGCCTGCTGTGCCTGTATTCTATATGTTGCGCCATCTGCTGGGACAGTAATAGATTTACTCGCTCCTGCTTCTAATAAGAAGCTGCCTGAATCAGTATATAAATCATTTCGGATAAGATCATAGCTAAGAGGAACAAGCATTGCGTCTTCACTATCATTTAAAATGTCAAATCGCAATTCATCTTCATTACATCTGCCAGTGACAACTATGTTAGAGCCATCCCAGTTTGACACCGTAGGAAGGCATCCTCTGTCAAAAGGAAAAATATTTGCCTGAGAACAGAAAGTCATTCCCAATTCAGCATCACAACTTAGTTCGGCTACATAGGTAAAGTCTCCGCAGAAACCAGAATTCAGGTTTCCTAAATCAAAGGTATACAAATTGTTGTTTTGGGTAAAAGGGATACTGCTTGAAACGATTGTGAACAATGGATCTAAGTTTAATTCAATATAGGCATTCATTGCAGCGATGTTACCAAGATTGCAATAGGATATTTTATAGTTATTCTCAAAGCATCTGCGCAGAAGAGGACTTGCAATATCAACTGTAAGTAAGGCACAATCTTCATATGCTTGCAAAGGAAAATCCACTGTGATCAATTCATCATAGGTATCAAAATCTACATTTACAGGGTCCAAACAATTTTCCCAAACCTGCGAGGGCGGAATTACTTCAAGGATATAATTTCCAGTATCCAGGAATAAGTTATAATTGCCTTCGTTGTCAGTATAAGTAGTTCTAGTATAATTTGTTTTTGAAGCGCTTACCTTAAAATTTGCAAGCGTGTTTTCTCCAGCGTCATTCGTACAATTTTCATTTTCATCATAAGCAACGGAACCCTCAATAGAGCTCGTTTCATTTGGTTCGGGTGATAAACCAAGAAAGACAGACTGCCCAGCATTTAGAACGACTTTAAGAGTTTGGCAATGGCTTTGCTTTATCAGGATTACCGGGATATTAACATCAAGAGCTTCCCCTTCAGCCATATTCACTATTTCATCATCTGTATTACAAATGATTAAAGCAATAGCACCTGATGCTTGGGCATTAAATGCTTTCCGAACAAATTCGCAATTCCCTCGATCCGCTAAAGCAATTTTCCCAGTGAGATCAAATACCCAGTCGCAGGCCATGGTATCAGTAGCATTTAAGGCATAGGCCAAATCGCCATAGAGAGGAGCAGTTATTGATCCTCCAAATTGAGCACCTCCTATTTCACTAGAAGGAATGGACTCATAAAAGGGTTCTACTATGTTGAGAAAAAATTCATCATCAGCCGTTTGCGCAATTGCAAAATGACAAAATGATAAAAGAATGATGAGCAGCTGAAATTTCATTTTTTTCATAGAATACTTACTTATTGCTTAGTGGTGTGGATTCGTAATCCTAAGTCACGCTGTCTAAATTAAGTATTTTTCCATGAAAGAAGGAATTGGCCAGCGAACCTCCACGACACTTCTTGATATTTCCTCATTCATAATTCATCCTTCCTCCTTCATCATTCCTCCTTCATAATTCCTCATTCATAATTCATAATCCCTCATTCCTCCTTCATAATTCATAATTCCCCATTCTTAAATTCATCATTCATAATTCCCCATTCATAATTCATAATTCATAATTCCCATTATGCCTTCACAACAATATTCACCATTTTACCAGGAATAATTATCACTTTGACTATTTCCTTACCCTCCGTCCACTTTATAATTTGTGCATCGTTTTTTGCCGCAGTTTCCATTTCATCCTTTGACATGTTAGGGGAAACTATCAATTCAGAACGTTTTTTTCCGTTAACACACAAGGGTATTGTGATTGTACTCGCTGTCAAATATTTTTCATCGTGCACTGGGTATGCAGAGTGGTGAACAGATTCCTTATGTCCAAATTTTGAATGTATCTCTTCTGTGATGTATGGAGCAAATGGAGCCAGAAGAATATTAAGAGGGTAGAGGACTTCCCTTTTATTACAATTTAGTTTCTTCAGTGTATTTGCACAGATCATAAATTGGCTGACAGCAGTATTGAAAGAAAATTTCTCAATGTCTGATTGCACCTTTTTAATTGTTTCGTGTAGAATCTTTAATTCTTCTTCGTTCGCTTTTTCTTCAGAGATTGTAAAAGCATTTTCTTCATTGTGAAACAAGCGCCAATATTTCTTTACGAATTTTGATACACCTTCAATGCCTTGGATATCCCAAGGTTTAGATTGTTCTATAGGACCTAAGAACATCTCGTACATGCGGAAGCAATCAGCGCCATAATCATTCACAACTTGGTCTGGATTAATGACATTAAATTTAGACTTAGACATTTTCCCTACTTCTGAATGCGTTAAAAGATGGCTTTCTGCATCGTTAGAGTTTGGAGTAAATACCCCAGATTGGTAATTACCTTTGGTACAAATAAAAAGGGCGTTTTTATATGCTGGTCGCCAAGCAATAAATTTATCGATACCAATTTTATCTAGGTACGATTTTTTAGAGCCATAGTCATTTACAAAATCCACATGGATTGGGATTTTTACGTAGTCATTTTCAGGATGCTGATCTGCTATTCCTGCGCAATGAAATACACTCTCGCCGTTTTCTTTTTCACGGAGCATGTACAAGAATTCTATCACTCCTTGAATCATGCCCTGATTGATCAATTTTTTAAATGGTTCTATGGTAGGTACAAGTCCTTTGTCATGAAGAAATTTATGCCAAAACCTAGCATACATTAAATGTGCGACAGCGTGCTCAGCACCTCCCACATAGAGGTCCACATCTTGCCAATATTCAATAGCTTCTGAGCTTGCAAAAGAACCATCGTTTTGTGGATCCATATATCTTAAGTAGTACCAAGAAGATCCCGCCACTGCTGGCATTACATCTGTTTCTCTACTATAACCATTCTCTAGATTTGCCCAGTCCTTTAAACGAGACAGGGGAGATTCCCCGCCTTTTCCTGGTTTGAAATCATCCGTGTCTGGAAGTACCAATGGGAGTTTATCCAGCGGAAGTGCTTCTGGAATATCATCTGCGTTATACACTATAGGGAATGGTTCGCCCCAGTAGCGTTGTCTTGAAAAATTCGCATCTCTGAGTTTATAGTTTATTCTTCTGCTTCCTATTTTCCTTTCTTCCACCTTTTTTAGCATCAGGGCAATCGCTTCTTTTACAGAAAGCCCATTTAGGAATTCAGAATTCATCATCTTGCCTAATTTATCTGACATTCCTGCATCTGGAAAATCCGACTTATCTACAACCGGAATAATCTCAAGACCAAATTTTAGGGCAAAAGCGTTGTCTCTTTCGTCGTCACTAGGTACGGCCATGATGGCGCCAGTTCCGTAGTCTTTTAGTACGTATTCAGCGATCCAGATTGGCACCTTTTTTTGAGTAAACGGATTGATTGCATAACTGCCAAGGGGCACTCCTGTGACCTCCTTGTTGCTCATGCGCTCTAGCTCAGACTTTGAGCCTACATGTTTTATATAGTCCGCAACAGTGCTCTTATTTTTCTCGTTTGTAAGTTGTGCAACGAGTTCGTGCTTAGGGGCAAGAACCATATATGTTGCGCCAAAAATAGTATCTGGTCGAGTTGTGAAAACTTCAATTTTTTCATTTGATCCGTCCACATCAAAAAATAGGCTTGCTCCTTCGGATCTTCCAATCCAATTACTTTGAATTGTCTTAAGTGCATCAGACCAATTTAAGGTATCGAGATCATTCAATAGACGCTCAGCATATGCAGTTATACGGAGATACCACTGCGTCATCGCTTTTTGCTCCACAGGATGACCACCTCTTTCTGAAAGGCCATCTTTGACCTGATCGTTTGCGAGCACTGTACCTAATTCCTCACACCAGTTCACATAACCTACTTTTCTGTATGCAAGTCTGTAATTTGTGAGAACATCTTCTTGCTCTTTAGCCGAATAGGCTGACCATTCTGCTGCTGAAAATTCTTCGAGATGTGTATGTGAGGCCTGTACTTGAAGATTTCCGTTTTTGCTAAATTCTTCTTTTAGTGATTCTATGGAAACGGACTTATCCTGAGTGAGATCATAATAGTGTGCAAAGAGTTCAGTAAAGATCCATTGTGTCCATTTGTAATAGTCAGGAACACAGGTGCATATTTCTCTACTCCAGTCAAAAGAAAACCCTAAGGTACCCAGCTGCTCTTTGTAGCCCAGCATATTTTGTTGGGTAGAAGTCGCGGGATGGATTCCCGTTTGCAATGCATACTCTTCTGCCGGTAGACCAAACGCATCAAAACCCATTGGGTGTAAAACATTGAAGCCTTTTAGTGTCTTATAACGTGCATAGATGTCAGATGCAATATATCCTAAAGGATGGCCTACATGCAAACCTGCTCCGGAAGGATAGGGGAACATATCCAAAACATAAAATTTGGGTTTCTCAGAGTTATTTTCAACCTTATAGGTCTTATGCTCTTCCCAGTGTTTTCTCCATTTATCTTCCGTTTCACTATGCTTATAATCCATCTGCTATGAGCTTTTCTTCTTTTTTAAAATACGCCTTGATTTAATATAGTACCGTACAGGTTTGTCATTTACAAATCCCCATTTTTCTAACCAATTTCCCTCTTTATCTTTTTGAGAAATATTGAAATATTCTTCGACTATAATTTTGCCTGATCCGTCTTTAGTAGTGACAGATTTTTCATTCCCAAATTCATCAAAAGTGAAATTGTACTCGCGTTGTAAGAAATTGTCTGAGGACCTGAGATATTTTGTAATTCTGTTACCATCCGCATCATATTCAAATTCTTCTATACGGAGCATCGCATCGTTAGAGGCATCAAAACCAATTTTTCTGATAAGATTCTCACCCTCATATAACATTTTATAATAACTAAGAAGTGAATCCTGTCCATCAAAGAACTCAGATTTTTCAGGTGTGTTGTTTAGCATTTTGACTTGGAAACGTTCCACACCCTTTATACTTTTGTCTTTGTTGTATTGGAATTTCTGCTCCAGCTTATTGTCTGGCGAATACAGTTCGGATTCTGAGAACATGAGTTCTCCAATTTTATTTTCTGTCTCTCCTGGTATGACGCTGTGGATTTCCATTATCTCTTCTGTATAGACCCTATCCTGCGTGCAAGAAAGAAACACAGTGCAACAAAAGAATGGGACGGCAAATAGTCTAATCTTCATTGAAATTAATTGAGGCACAAAATTAGTCCAGTCAAAGCATATAAACGAAGAATACAAGGTAAAATCAGTGAGAATTGGATTAATATGAGAATTTGGGCGTGCCCCTCGTAAGACGAGGGTCGCTCCATTCCAGACTCGCAAGTATGCTCGGCCCCGGTGGGTCTGGCCAGCTCTGCTGTCCACCTTCCATGCAGCTCACGCGAATCGCAACGTTTAAATCTTATAGCCTAGAACTGATGTCGAGAGTGCGGGATGAGAAGAGAACGACGTTTTCTGGAGGTCGTAAAAAAGAAGAAGTGGAGTATTTTATGTGTCTTTTTTGTTTAAGGTATTCTTCAGTTTATAATATAGTATTATTCCTGAAAAACTACCTGTAATGAGATTCGCATAAATAATAGGTTTAGAATCTATGCGAATCCCATACACAAACCACAAACTCAATCCTAAGATTAAAATGAAGTACATGGATAAAGAAATTCCTTCAGTGTTTTTTGTCCTAATCGTTTTCCAAGCCTGCGGTAAGAAAGCTGAAGTAGAAAGAATAGCTGCAATGAAACCAATAGTTTCTGTCATGGATATTTGTTCTTTAATGTAAACTACAAAACTATCACAAAAACGTTCACCCAGTCACCCAAATGAAGACGCCGCTCCCCGAATATCGCATACAAGTCGCTCTCTCGAAATCGCGAAATCGCGATATCTAAATCTACAAGCCCTTCAGAAATTCTAATATCCTTAATTCATGCCAATAGTACTTCCTGCCAGGACGTGCAAAGCCTACATGGCCACCATGTTTTGGTGTAAGCAATTTGATGTTTTGCATTTTTTCAGCTTCCTCGTATGGGTAACATTCTTCACTTAGGAATGGGTCATTGATCGCATTAATGATTTGCGTTGGAATCTTGAGCTTCGTCAAAAATTGTTTTGAACTACTCTTTGCATAATAATCTTGTCCATCTTTGAATCCATGTAGAGGTGCGGTGAGTAAGTCGTCTAATTCTAACAAGTTTTTTAGCTGGGCTACTTTTTTCATATCAAAAAGGCCAGGATATTGTTGGTTTTTAAGCATTGCTTTGTGGCTCAGATCTTTTACAAAGCGTTTCTCAAATATATGGTTGTGGGGTTTTACAATCTCTTGCGCTGCTGAAGCCAAATGGATAGGAACAGAAATTCCTTGAACAGATGTTACTTTAGAAGAAATTCCATTTGGGTTTTCTCCTGCAAGTTTTAACACGACATTTCCGCCTAAGCTAAATCCTATAAGATGGATGGTGTCATAATCATTCTCAAAAAGGGAAATAACGTGGTTTACATCAGACGTTTCTCCAGAATGGTAGAGTCGTTTCGCAAGATTCATTTCACCACTACAACTTCTGAAGTTGATAGCAACAACATCATAATGATCTGTCACTAAATGTTCTGCAAGCCTACGTAAGTATTTAGAACCAGTATCTCCTTCTAGCCCATGACATAATATGGCAAG
>CALCMJ010000169.1 GCA_937967615.1 uncultured Saprospiraceae bacterium | reverse complement strand
TAAGGATGAAGATAAACACTTGCTAAGGCTATTGGAAAGCGCATGAGCCTATTATCCAAAAATGCGTCTTAAAATATTGCGTGAGGGGCCTGCCTACGTGCGCGAGTAGGCAGGTAGTAAGGGAGTAGGCTGTCGCACTGAAAGTGGGACAGAACCCCTATGACCCAACCCTCTGAAAGAGGGGCAGCCTATATGTAATACTAAACACTTTCAAAATAATAATCCAATCTCGCCATGATCATAAGAAATCAATTCCCCATCAGAATCCTTTATCACTAAATGGCCATTGTCATTTACATCATGGATGGAGCCCCACTTTATCACACCCTTTTTATCCTTGTACTTGATCTCCGTCTTGTACTTGTAAAGATTTTTAAGGTAGTCCTGTTTTGTTGTTTTGAAATTTTGTGTTTTGCGGATTTCAAGATATTGGATGATTGCCGAACTTAATAGGCGAGCAAAATTTTCTAGTTCATAGTCTTGATCTGTAATCTGGGTAAGAGAAACAGGATTGGGTATCCATTTAGGAAATCGTTTTGTATTTACATTCATCCCTATGCCTATGATACTGTAATTTAAATTGGAGCCGCTCAAGATATTTTGAATAAGGATTCCTCCAAGTTTTTTATCCTCATGGTAAATATCATTTGGCCATTTAATCTTAGGTGTGACCCCTGTCAAGACCATGACTGCAGCTTGGACTGCCAATGAGACAATCATGAGGATCTTGATATTTTGATCTACTTTGACATTCTTCCATGGAAAAACTATGCTCAGACTTACATTTTGGTCTTTGCCGCTGAACCATTCTCTGCCAATTTGACCCTTCCCACCTGACTGATTGAATGTATAATAGACCTGAATGCCCTGTGGATTAGTTTTTGATATATGTTTTGAGGCATATGCATTGGTAGAATCGACCGTTTTGAGGTATATATATTCGCTAGCCATAATAAAGAGAGCGCGGGTATGAGATTTTATGTAATTTTAAGAAATTGAACAAAATATACAGGGAATTTGGGATTAAAAGAGGCAAAACAACAGTTAAAAGAAGAGCAAAGTCTTGGGGATGTCATAATAGATGCTATTCAGGATATAAAAGGAAAAAATCTTGTAAAACTTGATCTTAGAGCACTTGATGGTGCTTCTACGGATTACTTTATAATTTGCGAGGGTGATTCTACTACTCAAATCAAAGCAATTGCTAACAATATTCATAAGCGAATAAAGCAAGAATTTGGATTAGGGCCAACGTCACGAGAAGGGATTGAGCATGCGAATTGGGTATTATTAGATTACTTTGATGTCGTGGTCCATATATTTTATCCAGAGACGCGTAGATACTATGAGCTGGAAGAATTGTGGGGAGATGCGAAATTCACCGAATATGAAAATTTATAAGCGCGAGCTTATTACTATCTTAATTTAGAAAAACTATTTCAATGAGCGATGAAACTCCGAATGATAAGAACCCAAAAAAGGTTCAGTATAATACCTACTGGATATATGGTTTGATCATCTTTTTTGTACTCGCAATAAATGCGCTCACATTTATAAACAACAAAACTGAGAGTGTCAATACTCAGGAGTTTGTTAAGATGGCTGAGGAAAATGATATAAACGAAGTTTTGATCATTAATAACAACTTCGCAAAAATCTTTGTCAAAAAAGAGAAATTTGACAAATACAATATCACAGAAAATTCATTCAATGCAAAGCAGCCGCACTTTACTATGGAAATTGGTGATGTTGGTAAATTTGAAGAACGGCTAGATGGTCTTCTAGGCGCAGGTGCTGATTTTGTATTTGATTATAAAAAAGAAATTAATTGGATGGGCCAACTTATGGGTTGGATTTTTCCTATTCTACTTCTTGTAGGTTTATGGGTATTCTTTATGCGTAGAATGAGTGGTGGTGCAGGAGGACCTGGAGCACAAATATTCAACATAGGAAAATCAAAGGCTACGCTGTTTGATAATGACGCAGCGGTGAATGTAACCTTTGAAGATGTAGCAGGATTGGAAGAAGCGAAAGAAGAGGTGATGGAAGTTGTAGACTTCTTAAAGAATCCAAAAAAATATACTGCACTTGGAGGTAAGATACCTAAGGGTGTGCTTCTTGTAGGTCCTCCGGGAACAGGAAAGACTTTGCTGGCCAAAGCAGTTGCAGGAGAGGCAGGTGTACCATTCTTTTCAATCTCTGGGTCAGACTTTGTAGAGATGTTTGTAGGAGTAGGTGCATCCAGAGTAAGAGATCTTTTTAAGCAAGCAAGAGAAAAAGCGCCATGTATTGTTTTCATTGATGAGATAGATGCGATAGGTAGAGCAAGAGGCAAGGGTGCTGTCCAAGGAGGAAATGATGAACGCGAGAATACCTTGAATCAGTTACTCGTAGAGATGGATGGTTTCAGTACGGACAAAGGAGTTATTCTTATGGCAGCGACTAACAGGCCAGATGTTCTTGATAATGCCTTATTGCGACCAGGAAGGTTTGATCGTCAGATAGGGATTGACAGACCTGACTTAAAAGGAAGGGAGGCAATTTTTAAAGTGCATTTGAAGAACATTGTAACGAATGAGGAAGTAAAAGCGCATATCCTTGCGGAGATGACACCAGGTTTTGCCGGAGCCGAGATTGCGAATGTTTGTAATGAAGCAGCTCTTGTTGCTGCACGTAGAAATAAAAAGGCAGTGTTCTTGGATGACTTTAACTATGCTCTGGATAGAGTGATAGGAGGTCTAGAAAAGAAAAACAAACTCATTGCTCCAAAAGAAAAAGAAATCATTGCTTACCACGAGGCAGGGCATGCTATCTGTGGATGGTATCTAAAACATGCATCGCCTTTAGTGAAAGTTACAATTGTACCAAGAGGTGTGGGTACGCTAGGCTACGCACAGTATCTTCCTAAGGAGGAATACATTACGCGTACAGAGCAAATGCTTGACCGGATCGCAATGACATTAGGAGGAAGAGCTGCGGAGAAAATTGTTTTTGATAAAATCTCTACTGGTGCTCAAAACGATCTTGACCAGGTAACAAAGATGGCCTATGGAATGATTGCTATTTATGGCATGAATGATAAGGTAGGAAATGTATCTTTTTATGCAATGCAGCAGGATCAGTTTAATAAACCCTATTCTGATGATACGGCAAAAATGATTGATGAAGAGGTAAGAAAACTTATCCAGAAGCAATATTTACGAGCGCAAGAGTTATTAAAAGACAAGCGTGTAGAATTAAACCTCTTAGCCCAGGCATTATTAGAAAAAGAAGTTCTATTAAAATCTGATGTCATCAAACTCATTGGGCTTAGACCTTTCCAAGAGGACAAGGTTGTTGTTTCCAAAGAAAAGGGTGAAAAGTATGATGGTTTGTTTGAAGGGGAGCAGAAGGATGTGACTAAGGAGTGATTAAATAATAATGAAGAAACTTGCCTGCGTTCCTTGGAAGGCAGATAACACAGTCAGGGCGAAAGAGAATCTCTTAGTCCCGTAGGGACTTGATTTAGATAGAAAAATTATAGATTAATTTTGTGGTGTGCCGTAGGTACACAATGTTTTGCGATGAGAAGGGATGGAGAAATTACAAAGTGTTAGGCTATGAATCATGAGCCAGAAAAAATTAAAAGCAGTTCTTTTTTAGGGCTGCTTTTTTTGTTTGGGCGTGTAAGCTTGCGGAACAAGCTGTTGGGCTTTTCTGGGGTGACTGAATGTTACCAAGCAAAATTGTCGAGCAGGTAATTTAATGAAGGATCCGCCAGCATACCTGGCGGATGGGGTGATCTGATGTCACGCTTGCGTGCCCTTACAATCCTCCACGCGATTTAATTTTCCCTTTTACTTAACAATATTCTATAAAAAATTGAGTTTATACTTTTGTGTACAGATTGATTCTAACTCTTGCAACATTCTACGTAAGCAAACCTTGCTTCTCTCAAAGCCTTTCCAGAACACTCCTTGATCAAATAGAAATAAACTATAGCGTTGATGGATTTGTTCTTACAGAACAAGACAAAAGCAAGATACACACCACGTTCCAAAAACACCAGGTCGAAAACATATCTATTGAAATAGAATCACGTGCTGATTCCACAGGATCAATCGTGTACAATGAAAAATTATCAAATCGTAGGACCAAAGAAATTAAAGCTCATCTTGTTACAATAGGAGTACCGGATGGTCAGATCACAGATGTGAGCTTTGGCGAACTCAATCCAATTTTAGAGGGGGATAAAGAATATATCTTATACAAAAACAGAAGCGCATTCATAAGAATTTATCAAGCTAAGGAAGAAGCTCCACTAAGTGAGAAACCCAATTTTAAGAAAGTACAGCCTCCTCAAAGAAAAATAAAGCGAGGAGAAATAATCAGAACTGGGATTGTATTCCATGACTCCCAAAGCATTCCAATGCCTCATGTCAGGGCAGAAATTGCTAAACTTGTAAAACTACTTAAAGCAAATGAAGATAAGTGTTTTGAAATCCAAGGACACATTACTGCATTTAATAGTACCCCTAGGGAAGACGGTGGATTATCAATAGCGCGAACCATGACTGTTTTTGATGAATTTGTCAGAGGGGGAATTGATCCTAACAGGCTCTTAAAAAGAGGATACAGTAATAAATACATGATATATAAAAACCCAAGGGGTTTAGAAAACCGCAAAAACAGGAGAGTAGAACTTAAGAATATGCCTTGCGACGAATTAAAGCTTTTAAAAAGTGACAGTACCAATCATGAAAGATGGGGCATTTATTTTGAACCTGATTTCCGTTTTAATAAATATTTTTTTAGTAGAGATATAAAGTCATTCGACGAAAAACAACAATCATTGATTCTGGATCAACTTAGATACTTAAAAGAGCAAGGAGAAGATCCTAGTCAGTTTAGTTATCACGAATTGATTCTTGATGCTATAAAAAGAAAAGAGTCGAATTAAGAACGGTTTCCAGGTGTTTGCTCAATTCGTTCGCAGCTTATTAAGGTGTTCACCGAATATGACGCTCTCTCGACATCCCGCGTTCTCGAAATCTCCAAATCCCGCAGGGACGAATCTTCTCCGCATCAGGAATAGTAAGGGAACAAGTGATCTTGATCACGCAGTTGCCCGCAGGGCGGAACCCCTGTATAGTCCGGCCCATGCAAAGCATGGGAGATGCCCAAAAAAAAAAGAGGATAATGCAATGCACTTTCCTCTTTGATATGTAGGATTAACTATTGTCTAATCTACTTCTCCCATTGATCTGTCTATCAATCTAAATCCGTTTCCGTGGATATTCACAATTTCCAACTGCTCATCTTTAGCCAGATATTTACGAAGTTTAGTTACGAACACGTCCATACTTCTTGCAGTAAAATAATTGTCTTCGCCCCAAATCTTTGTCAGTGCCTCGCTTCTAGCAAGAACATCATTCTTATTTATACAAAACAATCTAAGCAAGTGTGCCTCTTTAGGAGATAATTTTTCTTTGCTATCGCTATCGAAAGTTAAAATACGCAGAGGATAATTAAAATGGTATTTCCCAATATTAAATTCCTTTACATCTTCTTGTGGATCAGGTTTCTTCTGACTTCGTTTTAGAATAGCTTGTACTCTATATAAAAGTTCTTCAGAATTAAATGGTTTAGATATATAATCGTCAGCTCCTATTTTGAAGCCTTCAATAACATCTTCCTTTAAGGTTTTCGCTGTCAAAAATATTATAGGAGTGGTCGTGTCTTTTTCTCTTACTTCCTTACCCAGAGTAAATCCATCCTTCTTAGGCATCATTACATCAAATATGCAAAGATCATACTTGGCTTTATTAAAGGCTTCTAATCCTGCTTCCCCATCTTGAGCTAATACTACCTCAAAGTCATGCATTTCTAAGTATGAGCGTAGTACATCACCAAAATTTTGGTCATCTTCTACTAGGAGTATTCTAGGCTTTTCCATCATGATTTGCTTCTAATAATCTATTTTTCAATACGATTCCACTATTAAGATGTTAAAATTATGTTTTAGTCACTTTCTTTGAAGGGAAAATATAGAGTAAATGTGCTTCCTTTCCCTAATTCACTCTTTACTGTGACCGTTCCCTTGTGTGCGGTCATCAATGCTTTTACATAACTCAGGCCAAGTCCAAATCCCTTCACATCATGTATATTCCCTGTATGTACCCTATAAAACTTGTCAAATATGTGCTTTTGTGACTCCTTATTAAGTCCTATCCCCTCATCTTCAATATGCACTTCTACCCCATTAGATACATTATTTGTCTTGATTTCTATCCTTGGGCTGTCTTTGGAATATTTTTCTGCATTATCTAAAAGATTTGCAACCATATTAGATATATGGGTAAGATCTCCTCTAACTATAGAATTTTGAGCTTCTAATCTTGTAGACAGTGTCCCACTCCTACTCTTAAGCTTGAGTTTGACATTTTCAGCGGTTTTATTGATCACTTCATGCAAATCCACATCGACAGTTCTCAAATTCAAGTCTTTGTTGTCAATCCTGGCCATCTGTAGAACCTTTTCCACCTGATTCAACATTCTCCTATTCTCTTGCTTAATGATTCCAGCAAAGCGCTTAATTTTGGCTGTGTCCGTATTTACCATAGGACTATTGATAGAATCTGCAGCTAAGGATATTGTTGCGATGGGCGTTTTAAACTCATGAGTCATATTATTTATGAAATCTGACTTCATCTCAGAAATTTGTTTTTGTCTGAATATCACGTAAATGGTATAGCAGAAACAAAATAGGATGAGGCTCGTAAGCAAAATAGAGCTCAGTGTTGAGGGAAGGACTTCTGACCATAGCCAACTCGTCTTTTGCGGGAAAAACAATTTTACATATCCTGGAGATCCCAATTCATTACTGAATAGATCAACTTGGTATTCTGCCGTGCTTTCGTCCAATACCTGTTCTACTCCACTATATGCACCCACATCTGATATTTGTGCAGCATAATTCCCATTTATAATTTGGTAGCTTTCTTCTTCAAAAGAGTATACTCCATAATCGTACTTTAAATCAATACCCTGATTTTTAAGTTCTTGGGCTATATACAAATCCAAATTATCCTTATCAATTTTTTCCAATGATCTGTTGGGATCAATTTGGCTAGGCAGACTTGAAAGTTCGTAACGCAGTCTTTCTATCTCCCGATTTGTCTTTGACTTGAAGAAGTTTTTAATGGGGCTCTCATTTGTCCCGAAGAGCTTAGATGTTTTGGAATTTTCGAAATATTCTAATGCCTTTTCTTTATCCTTATCATCTTCCACAATCCTGTCGCGCACACGGTTCATCGCCATAATCACTCGGTCACTAAAATTTTGCTCTTGTAGTTGCACAGACGATCTAAGCCATATCAATTGAATTATGCTGATTCCTATAAGGGCAGCACTCATCAAAATAATAATTAGCCAAATTGCCTTCTTGTTCATCCAGTGAATTTATGATTGAACTACAAATCTAAGCAGCAAGATTATGGAATTACTTAGTTTAACGTAGTTTTAACCGCAACAAAATTAGTACAATATGCAGAAAATTGAGCACTTAGGAATTGCAGTCTCCGATCTAGAGAAGTCTAAAGGCCTTTTTGAAAAACTATTAGGGAGTTCTTCTTATAAAGACGAGCTCGTAGAATCTGAAAATGTGATGACCAGCTTTTTCAGAACTGGACCCAATAAAGTAGAATTATTACAAGCTACTTCCCCAGATAGTGCTATTGCAAAGTTTATTGAAAAGCGTGGAGAGGGACTTCACCATATTGCTTTTGCGGTACAAGATATACGAGCTGAAATGCTGCGCCTAAAAGAAGAAGGATTTACTCTTTTAAGTGAGGAACCAAAGAAGGGTGCTGACAATAAACTTATCTGCTTTGTTCATCCAAAGTCCGCAAATGGTATCCTTATTGAACTCTGCCAAGACATTGCGTAAATGGAAATTGGGGTATTCGAAATAAGTATATCAATTTTGGGTGGCTTTATAGCAGGCTGTATAAACACTCTCGCAGGAAATGGCTCTGCAATCACTCTTTCAATTCTTACAGAGGTCCTAGGCCTTCCAGGAAATATGGCGAATGGATCTAATCGCTTAGGAGTGTTTGCACAAGGGCTTACTTCAAATTATGCCTTCATCCAGAACAAGAAACTGGATATTAAGAAAAGTAAGCACATCATAATCTTAGTTTGCATAGGAGCTATTGCGGGTGTACTTACTGCAGTGCGCGTAAGCAATGAACAATTTATGTTTGTGTTTAAGGTCTTGATTACAATCTTGTTCTTTGTTGTACTCATCAAACCTAAACGTTGGCTTGTAGCTTCCAACATTGAAAAACAATTATCGCCCTTTCTTTACGTGCCTCTGTTTTTAGGAATAGGATTTTACGGAGGCTTCATTCAAATGGGCATGGGAGTAATTTTTTTAGCTGCTATGGTACTTGTGGCTCGATATAATATTATTGATGCCAATGCTGTAAAAGCATTTGTCGTTTTTCTATATACCATTGCTGTAATTTTTATATTTCAATCCAAAGGACTCATTGATTGGAAGCTAGGCTCTATTGTAGCCATTGGTCAGGCAGTGGGTGGATATTTAACGGCACAATTTGCATCCAAATATAAACATGCAGATATATGGGCTTACCGGCTATTGGTTATTATTATGATTGTTGTAATTCTAAAAACTTACAATGTGCTCTCTTGGTAAAATAAAAATGACAATGTCTAAATCTGCACTTCTAATTTTAGCAGTGCTAATAAGTATGTCATCTTGCAATCAAGAAACACGTATGTGGGATGATCTGATGCAGAATGGTTCAAGCAGTTTCCAAGAGATCATGTCCAATCCAGATAAATATGAACTTCAGATTATCTACACCAAATTAGAAAAAGATTCTACTGAGTCATGGTTGCTGTACCAAGATCGATTTCATGTGGACACAACAAAATATTTTTACCCGGCGAGTACTGTGAAAATGCCTGTAGCTTTTCTTGCACTTGAGCGACTAAATCAACTTGTGCGGGAAGGGTATCAGGTCTCAAAAGACACTCCACTTAAAATTTTTAGGTCCAGAGATAGTCAATCTGAAGTCATTGCCGATAGTTCCAGTATTACGGGATATCCAAGTATAGGCCATTATATAAATAAACTCTTCGCTGTAAGTGATAATGATGCATATAATCGTTTGTATGAATTTCTTGGTAGAGACTACATAAATGCGTCATTGCGCAGCAAGAAGATTTTCTCCAATTCAAGAATAGTAAGCCGTGTAGGCGTAAGCGGTTTTAACTACGAAGAAAATGCTTACTCCAATGCAATTGAATTCTATTCTCCTGACTCCATCTTATACAGAAAGGAAGCGAGCCAATCCACTGGAAATTTTCTAGACAGACTTAGTGGAGACCAAAAAGGCAAAGGATATTATATTGATGGACAAGAAGAACGTGTTGACAAATCTTTTGACATGAGTGAAAAGAATTTTATCAACCTAGTGGACTTACAAGAGTCTTTACAACGCATTATCATTCCAGAATACTATGATGAAAAAGAACGCTATGATCTTTCCTCCTCGGATTATACATTTTTGAAAGATGCCCTTTCCAATCTTCCGAAGACCTATTCTCATCCAAAATACGATACAAGTTATTACTACGACAGCTATGTGAAATTCTTTATGTACGGCGACACTAAAAAATCCATTCCAACGGATATAAAGATTTACAATAAGGTAGGATATGCATATGGAACATTAACGGACTGCGCCTTCATAGAAGATAAGAAAAATGATATCCGTTTTTTCCTTAGTGCTACACTGCTTGTCAACGAAAATGAGATTTTTAATGACGATGATTATGAGTATGATAAAGGGATTGCGTTTTTAGCAGAACTGGGACGGCTGATATATGCGCATGAAATTAAAACGATCCAATAAATGTGTTTAAATCAGGCTGGGAAATTTTAGAATTGAACTTAACTTTATATACTTGTTACCCATAATGCAGAAAAAAATGTCCAAATAACTTTAAAACAGGTCTAATTAGTTTACATTTAACGAAACATATGCTATATTTGAGAGTATCTATAACTGTAAACTTAAATGAGAGTAAAATTTGAAGTCGAATTATTGCCTGAAGCATTTGCTTTCATCAAAAAACAGGACATTAAAACAAGGAAAAAGATATTACAAAATTTAAACAGAGCAAAACAATCCCTTGATCCAAAATTATTCAAAAAATTGAATACAGAAATATGGGAGTTTCGTACCAATTACAATGGAGTCCAGTACAGATTGTTGGCATTTTGGGATAAGGAAGATAAAGTCGAAACAATCGTGTTTGCAACTCACGGGTTTAAAAAGAAAACGGATAAAGTGGCTAAGAAGGAACTTCTGAAAGCTGAGAAAATTAGAATTCAATACTTTATAAATAAATCATAATGAAATCGTATAAATTATCAAAAGCCGAAGATCTACTAATAGGGCTTAAAGGAACTCCAGAAAGAGATGAGTATGAATTTGAACTTAAAACAGAACTCATTGGAGATATGATAAAAAAGGTAAGGAAAGATCGGAAGCTAACTCAAGAACAGTTAGGTGAATTGGTTGGAGTTAAAAAAGCCCAAATATCTAGGTTGGAGAATAATACTAAAAACGTTACTGTCGAAACAATCATACGAATCTTCAGCGCAATGAAGGCCGAAGTAAATTTCAATGTACAATTGTAAATGAAACACTATGGGTAACAATAAGTGATGATGTCATATCTGTTTCGCTACGCCCCAATTAATTCAAAATCAATTAAAAATGAAAGTCACAGCAGAAAAAAACGAAAAGCTTGCCAATATGGTATTTGCTTCCATTTATCCTTTATACCTCAATAGATTAGAGAAAAATGGCAGAACAAAAGAAGAACTCGACCAAGTAATTTCATGGCTTACTGGTTTTGATCAAGATGCTTTACAAGCACTTATTGATGAAAAATCAACTTATAGAACATTTTTTCAAAAAGCTAAAATCCATCCAAACGCGCACTTGATTAAAGGAGTCGTTTGTGGCTATCGAATTGAAGAAATAGGGGATGAATTTGAATTATATAAACAATGTAGACGCATGGAAAAGTTGATTGATGAATTGGCAAGAGGTCGTAAAATGGAGAAAATTTTACGTAAAGAAAAAAAATAGAATATGGTGCTCACATATGCATGACACCATATGAATTTTGGGTTTTGTTTTGTCTTAAAGAGAAGATCTAACAGAAATAATATTATAATCTTAGATTGTGACAAGATCAGTAGACGGTACTGTAATCATCAGATAACGTAACATTATCTCTATTTCACTCCTGAGGTGAAAAGCAAAATTGATCACCAATAATTTTAAATGAAAAAGATTGCAATCATAGGAGGAGGACCAGCAGCACTTATGCTTGCAGCGGAAATAGATACTAAGAAGTACAAAGTAAAACTTTTTGAAAAGAAAAAGTCAGTGGGCAGAAAGTTCTTAGTTGCTGGTGAGGGCGGATTGAATCTGACATTTAATGCTCCATTAAAAGAACTTATATCCCAATATTCTCCCAGTGAATTTATAGGTCCTATCCTTAGTCAATTTAGCAATGTTGATCTGATAAATTGGTTTGAGTCTCATTATATTTC
Organism: uncultured Saprospiraceae bacterium; assembly: GCA_937967615.1. Classification (GTDB taxonomy): domain Bacteria; phylum Bacteroidota; class Bacteroidia; order Chitinophagales; family Saprospiraceae; genus CALCMJ01. The sequence goes on along the minus strand of CALCMJ010000169.1, from coordinate 27,780 downwards.
CACGTTCATTGGCTCAAGTAATCGCGTATTTCCAGACTTGCAACTTAAGCCCATACAGGTACTCAATACCATCGTAGAAGCTGTTACAACAAACAAGATAGAAATCGAGTTAGAAAAGAATTGGGTTGGATGGAATGAGAAAGGGCAGCTAAGTTTTGAAGGACTTAGTATTGAAGATTTTGATATAGTAGTATTCGCATTAGGTGGTGCAAGTTGGAAAGTAACCGGTTCTGATGGAAAATGGAGCACTGTATTTGAAAAACGAGGTGTAGGGCTAAAGCCATTTAGAGCTGCTAATTGTTCCTTTCATGTAGATTGGAACAAGAATTTTATAACTACGCATCAAGGAAAGCCTTTAAAGAATATTGCTATCAATTACAATGGGCATTCTTCTAAAGGAGAGCTGGTCATTTCTAAGTTTGGCTTAGAGGGAAATGCCATCTATGCTTTAAGCAATAAAATACAAGAAACACTACTTAAAGAAGAAAGCACAACTGCTCATATTGACCTAAGACCTACAATGACTCTTGACCAAATAAGAACAAAATTAAAGAGTTCTAAACTAGCCAAAATGACAGACATCCTTAAAGAGGACTTAAATCTTGACCGCGCTTCTATAGGTCTGTTAAAGCATTTTACTGATAAAGACACTTTTTTAGATAAAGACTTGCTAGCAGCAGCTATCAAATCCATACCCTTTGTGATGCATTCTGCAGATGAATTAGACAAAGCAATTTCAAGTTTAGGTGGTATTGCCTTAGAAGAGATAGACATTAACTTTCAGCTTAAAAAAATACCTAATGCCTATGCTATTGGGGAAATGCTAGACTGGTTTGCTCCTACTGGCGGGTATTTATTACAAGGCTGTTTTAGTATGGGCTTCGTCCTTGCTAAACATCTAAATGCGCTGGAGAAAGTAAATTAAATCATAAGCTAAGACATGCAATGTTTCCATTTATTAGCTTTACCTAATGCAAGAGATAGAAATGAATGGATAAGCATTCTCATTTTATAATACATAAGCCTTTTGGCTTTCTTTCGCAGTTTGTAAACAACCAGAACATTCGGAGAAATAAAAGATTACTAGGCGAGCTACGTGATTTTCCTGAAGGTATAATGGCCATTGGGCGCTTAGATGAAGATTCAGAAGGCTTGCTACTGCTCACCACTGATGGAAAAGAAAGTGAGGCTGTAAGAAGTAAAAAAGTTGAAAAAGAATACTATGTGCAAGTAGATGGAAATATCACAGCAGAGGCGATACATCAGCTAGAAACAGGGATAGAAATAAGCATACATAAGAACAAATACAAAACATTACCCTGCAATACTTATCTGTTAGATCCCATTCCTAATTTTAAACCTCGTATCAAAAAAATAAGAGACGATAGGCATGGTCCTACAAGCTGGATTTCTGTAACACTCAGAGAAGGAAAATTTAGACAGGTGCGCAAAATGACTGCGGCTGTAGGATTCCCTACCCTGCGTTTAATGCGAGTACGCATAGGAAATATAAAACTAGATACATTACAAGCTGGTCAGGTCATTGAAGTCGACAAGTTTAATATTCAGGTTTCTGACACATCTAATGACTGAATTCCACACTAGCGATGAGTGAATGTAATCATTAATTAGACATTTAATTAGCTGCGCAATGGACAATAATTAATCTCTTAACTTGTTAAAATTAAGTGAGTTAAACCAGCTGCAAGTTTGTGTAATAATTCATGCAGATGCGTCTTACATTATATATTGCTTATCATAAAAATCAAATACTATGAAATATTTATTTCTACTCGTTTTTTTAATCCCATTCCAAGATTGTCTAGGTCAATATTACGGAAACACAGGTCAAAGAGTTTTTAGCTCCTCTGGTGACGCCATCCTAAGAATACAACCAGATCAAGTAGTTTTAAGTCTAGGGGTGGAATCTAGGGGAAATGCGCTTGTAACAACAAAAAATAAGAATTATGAAATTATGCAAGAGGCTATCAAGTTTTGCAGAAAAGAAGGTGTGGCGGAAAAATATATTCAAACCGACTATATAAGAATAAATCCTCGATATAATTATGGAAATGATGTGACCATCGATTACTATACTGTAGTACAATCCATTTCTATTATCATTGAAGATTTAACGAATTACGAGCGCATATTAACTGAGTTACTAAATCTAGGTATTAATAAAGTTGATAATATAGAATTTCGCACTACGAAAATAAAAGAGAATCGTTATAAGGTTAGAAAAATGGCAATTGAAGCTGCAAAGGAGAAAGCTAAATTTTTGACTGAAGAAGTTGGAATTCAACTCGGTGAAATTATAAACATAGGCGAAATGGTGAATAATCCTGTCAATTCTTTCAGTCGTAGCAATTATGCAAATGTTTCACAAAATGTAGTACAGAATAATAATTCTGGAGCTGAAAATGGTACCTTATCCATAGGAATGTTATCACTGAAAGCTACTGTGACTTTGACATACAATATTTTAGAATAATTTATATCATTGCATGCGCATTGCAGCTTAGCATATTTAAATTATAAACACTAAGCCTTTAGAACAAAGACTATTTATGGATGGAACAAAATTAGAAAATATTGAAATAGGCCTTTTGGTAGAAGTTGTTGAGAAACAGAATCAAGGTTCTGGTGAATTGACCGAAGGTATCATTAAGCGCATTCTCACAAAATCAAAATTTCATCCTCATGGCATAAAGGTTATGCTAGATACCGGCGAAGTGGGTCGTGTGAAAAATATTATTGAAGAAGACGAATTCTGAGTTCAATTTAAAATTTAATTCTCTAATCCATTCTTCCATTTTTGGGCAATTGCAATCGCAGTCTCAAGCATATACGGCTTCCACTCAGAAAGCTTCCATGCAGAATTATTTAAAGAAGAGGATTGCAGTTTTTCCAAAGCGTCATTATAGTTGATCGCTGTTTCAAGAATATGCGTTAAGTCTTTTTGTTGCTGCGTCAAAAGTGGATCTATAAATGGTGATTCTGCGACTTCATTTATTGTAGGCATGAAATTATTCGTGGAGTCAGACATGGACTCATTCTTTCTCAGAATATTCTCCATCCGCAGAAAGTCATTTTGAAATGAGAGTCTTGATTGATCAGTTGATAGTCCTGTTCCTAATTGTTCTAGAACAACAAACTGGAGATCTGAGCATTTAGGAATTGTACTTTCTAACAATGCAAAGACTTCTTCAGGCACTGAATCATCATGCGTATCTCGTCTAATCTTTTGCTCAGGGAAATATTCTGAAGATTCCCATGAGCCTCCAGAAATATGAATTTCTCTTACTCTATGTAGAGGATAAATATCTATTAGTTTATCTATAGGGATATTAAAATTCATTGCCTGACAATACAGATTGTGCAGATCCAAAATGACAAAGCCGTTAATAGGTTCCACTAAGGATTCTAAAAACTCTCCATGCACTTTTAATTCATCAAGTGAATAGGAGAAAGCCAGGTTTTCCAAACCCACTGGACAGTTACACGCATCCTGAATTCTAGAAAGTCTATCCTGACCCAATTTAAGTGTAGATTCTGTAAAGGGAATACTGATGGGTGCTCCCTTATGAAAATCTTCACCAGTCATAAACCCAAAGTGTTCTGTGATATGATTGAATCTATATTCCTTGGATAATTTTTTAAGATCTAATAACCAATTCTCTTGCTCTGTGGACCAACTGCCAGAAAAGAGTGAAAAGAAAACCCCATGACCTATCAAGCGATCTGCATCACTAAATGTTTTAATAAGTTCATAAAACCAGGGAGGTACATTAGAAAAGCCATAGAGTGTATCAAATGACCACTCTATGGCTTCTACTTTTTCTTGGGTGAATAAGGGTAAACAAGACAACAAAATATTTGTGTCAAGATTACATGAGACCGTAGCTTTTAATTTTGCCATTATCCCATTCCACATCCAGGGCAATCCCAGCATGTATCACCTTCTGCTTCTGCTGTAACATGTCTATGGTCCACAGTACAATCTTCCTCGCATATATTCTCTTCATCGCCTCCTGTAACTGAGTCTAACATTGAGCATGAACTAGCAGCTGTCCCTAGGGTCACCCCAACAAAGATAGCTTGTAGTAATGATTTTGAAATTTTCATATTAGTTAGATTTAATGTATACGTTTATTACTTTCTAAGTTCTAAAAATGTTTCCTGATCTAGAATCTATTCCTATATCAAGTTCTTATCCTCTCCCACAATCCAGACATTCCCAATCAGCTGGAGCATCATCAGAGTTTGCTCTATGGTCTAAGTTACAATCTTGTTCACATATATCCTCATGTTCTGAACCAGTAGCTGAGTCAAACATAGAACAAGAACTTGTAGCGGTCCCTAGGGTTACTCCAACAAATATCGCTTGTAGAAGAGATTTAGAAATTTTCATACTTCTTGCTTATGATCTATATATAGTAATACCCTTGGATCAAGGCTTATGTTGCCTATTCTAACAAAAATTTAGACGTTAGATGCTAGACTTAAGAATATTACTTCATAACTATTTGATTTTCTGTGCCTTACACTATTGTTCTATAAATAATTTCTTGGCTGCATTTCCCTCTTCGGTATAAATCTGGACTAAATACATTCCAGTAGCCATTTTTGGCAATGTAATGTGCATTTGATAGCTAGGAGTGATCTGAGCAGCGTTATAGATCAATTTTCCTTGCAAATTTAAAATCTTAATGCTGTTGATCTTATGCTCTGACGTAATATCTAAAATCCCTTTACTAGGGTTTGGGTAGATATCAACAATTCCTTCTTCTAAAATATCTTCTACCGCATCTGGTATGGCAACTGTTGTACTTGCTGTGTTCGTAATTATTGGGAAATTATAATCAAAGTAAATTGCTGCAGTATTTTCTAATACATCACCTAGGACCAAGCTAGGTCTAGTCTTCACTTTAAAAACTACATAACCGTCATTATTTTCGTCATCAAATGGGAGATTTATATCTGCGAATATAAATTCCACGATGTCTTCATTTATCTGCGTACGTAGATCATGGCTTGCATCAATAGGAACTAGTGTGCTTATATCAAATACCGCTGGATCAATGGAATCGCGTACAACAATGTTAATTGCATTTGCCGTTCCTGTATTTTCAAAGCGAATCATGTAGCGTACAAATCCTCCTACAAGTTCTGGCTCAATGTGTGCTCCATTTAAGCATGTTTTATCGTTAGGGTCAAATGAATTTACGACTACCTGTCTAAAGACATCTTGATTATCACCTTGGGCGATATCATCTCCATTATCCAATGTTATTGATGCGATAAATTGTAAGATATCATCCCCATTTATTGGAGGATCGTCCATAGGCGAATTAAGGCCCATGGTAAGACTTATTTCGCGTTGTTCATAAGGCTTAAGCTCTGTATAATTCCAAAACAGTAGATTTCCACTTTCCATATCTACTGTTGGGTTTGCATTCACAAGATCCATAAGCATTGCCTGATAAAACAATTGGATAGTTCCTGACTGGACGCTATTTCCTTTATTTCTATAAATCAATTTATATCCTGTATCAAATCCAGGTCTTGCTTCGTCTATTGGTACTATATAAACTTCAACATCATCTCTATTTCCTATAGCTGTTACACAAAAATCCTGAGTAACAGGAGAATCATTATCTGGGAAGTCAATGGTAATACTTTGAGGTTCAACAGTAAAATAATCTGGATCTTCTAATATTGCTGTGATCGTATGGCTCCCCTCGTGTACGTGAATGGAATAATCCCCGCTTTCGTCAGATACAATGGTTCCTTCAACGGTTCCGTCTGAAATATTAAATTTTAAATTTGGTAATCTTATATCATTGTCATCACATCCATCTTGGCTTTCATCAAAACTGTTTTTACCTGATATTACATAAGGTTGTCCAGCGTTAGTGTGCGGGCAATAAGAACTTATATTGACATTGGGTAAGCCTACATTTTCTGCATAGTTTTCCAGGCCAGAAATTTCAAAATCATCAGCACATATAAAGTAAAGGTTAGGGTTAGCTTCAAATTCTATGCTTTCGTTCAAGTCGTTTTTCAGATAAAGTGTTTGCAGTTCATTGTTATTGACATTAATATGTGGATTCGTTTGCAACTGACTAATATCCAAGCTTCGAAGTTTTAAATTTTCCAATTGCATATCTAAAAGCATAGGACAATTTTCAAATTGGATCGTTTCAAGATTCCCTTTGGGAAACACGGTGGCTTCAAGAATCTGAAGAACAGGTGAATTTGATACATTAAGACTTTTAAGAGATTCTTGTCCACAAAAGATCCAGTCCAAACGCGGCATTCCTGAAAAATCAATATCTGTCATTTGATTTCTACCACACTCTAAACTTTGCAAAATGCTCAGGTGAGAAACATCAATGTTCGTCAGAAAATTACCAGCACAGTCTAAATAAGTTAGAGAATCTTGAATGGACAAATCTAATTCTGCAAGTTGATTTTCATGGCATGTTAGTTGTCTTAATAGTGGATTTCCAGAGAGGTCTACAGTCCCAAGGTCATTTCTTCCAATATCCATATTTGTCAGCGCATTTAAATTAGTCAAATCCAATGTGCTTATATTATTTAAGTTGCAACTTAGGGTGGTAAGGTTTACAAGATTTGTAAGGTCCAATTCTGAGATCTCATTAAAACTGCAATTCAAATATTCAAGGTTGACAAGGTTTGAGACATCGAGTTCTGTAAGTCCATTGGAAGAACAAGACAAACTATTCAGATTTATTTTATCTGCTATATCTAAAACTGAGATGGAGTCATTTGCATTACAATTTAGCACTTCCAACTGGTCCATTCCAGAAACATCTAAGACCTTGATAAACTCATTATCAGCACAGTCTAATGTTTTCAGATTTACCAGCTTTGAAACATCCAGTTCTTGAAGAATATTTCCGGCACATTCTAAACGGGTAAGCTTGGTAAGATCCGCAACATCTAAAACTTCCAGATGATTATAGTTAGTAACTAGTTTTTCAAGATTTACTAGTGGAGATACGTCCAGAGTATAAAGATCATGAGAATTTGATATCGATAATTCTTTCAGCTCAGTAGCGCCACTTAAATCTACTTCTGAAAGAAAGGAGCAGTACTCGCATTCCAGAACTTCCAAACTCGTCCAACTGCTAGCATCAATTTCAGAGATCATACTTTCGTTCAGAATTAAAGTTTTTAAGGTGTTTGCATCTTGTAGATTTAGCAATGTTAAAATAACACAAGAGTGGCAATCAAATGTTTCTAAGCTTGTGAGTCCTGTAAAATCTAAGTCACTTATTTGGCTTTGAGATAAATTCAAATACTTTAGGGAGGTCGCTCCAGTAAGTTCTATTTGGTGAAGTCCATGACATTCTACACAGCTAAGTGAATCTAAACTTGTGAGTCCAGTAGCCTGAATATCAAGTAAAGAAAATCCACTAAAATCAATAACTTTTAGTTTGGATAAATCTGAAATATCTAAGATGTTGAGGCCATGTGCTTCTCTTATTGTTAGGTACTCTAAATTGCTAAAAGCTTTTATCCCTTCCATAGAAAAAAAATCTGAAAACTCAGATACTAAGGAAGTGATTGCCTCTGCTTCTGTTACTTGGATCATGCCATCACCATCTGTGTCCACTCCTTCATCAATGAGAAATTGTAGAAAATCAGGATCTGGGATGTCTACAGTTTGCGCTTGGGTATATACTGTAAAACAAAGGAAGCTCAGTAGTGTTATTAGTCGTTGCATTTTAAAAGAAATTGCTTATACTTAAAGATAGTCAGAAAATTATAATGAGGGCTTATAAAGAATTGCAAATGTCAAATAGAATAGAAGATTTTGGGCATTCCTTTTATTTGTGCCAATGGGCCTGCATCATGGGGTAGGAATGATCGCGCGCGCATGCGCGAGAGTCCGGAGGACCGGAGTGTAAACGGAGTCATGGATGGCCCGGTCCTCAGATACTGAGCGCAGCGAGGGGTCTGAGGAGATGCCCAAACCCTTAAAAACTCCTAATGCAAATACATTGCACGAACAGTCTTAATTTGTATTTTGTAATTTGTTTGCATTGTAAAGAAGTTTAAAACTTCATAGGGTGACAAATAAGGAAAAATTAAACTGAGAATAGATAATCGAACATGGCGAATACATACCAGATTAAGGAAAAATTTAAAAAGAACTATCAGACGCAACTGGCAAAATTAAATCCAGAACAGCGTGCTGCGGTAGATAAAACGGAGGGGCCTGTCTTAGTAATTGCTGGTCCGGGAACTGGGAAGACGCAGATATTAGCTGTACGTATAGGGAAAATTTTAGAAGAGTCTCAGGCGGATCCTCATAATATTCTTTGTCTTACATTTACAGATGCTGGGAGCATTGCGATGCGTAAACGTCTAGTGTCCATTATAGGTCCTGCCGCGCATAAGGTACATATTTATACTTTTCATTCTTTTGCAAATCAAGTCATTCAAGACAACCTGGGATACTTTGGAGATTTCAGGCAGCTAGAGCCACTTAGTGATCTAGAAAAGGTGGATCTCTACCATGCCATCATAGATGAGTTACCTATGGGGAATATCTTGAAGCGCTTGAAAGGTGATATGTATTATGAGGCGAAACGCATGGAGAATCTTTTTGCCATGATGAAAAAAGATAATCTTTCACCAAAGGATATGCACACTAGAGTGGCAGATTATTTTGAACGTCTTAAAGAGCATGAGGACTTTCTCTACAAAAAGAAATATACGGATAGGAAAACAGGAAAGGTCTATCAGAAAGATGACCTCAAAGAAAATGCATATAATAAAAAAATTGCAAAATTTGAACCTCTTACAGCGGCCATAGATGTGTATCCAAAGTTCTTAGAAAAAATGGATGCAATGGATCGTTATGATTACAACGATATGATCCTGTGGGTCCTCAAGGGTTTTGAAGAGAATGCTGACTTGCTTGCTGAATATCAGGAACGCTATCAATACTTCCTTGTAGATGAATTCCAAGACACGAATGGTGCGCAAAATGCCATCTTAGAAAAGCTGATTGATTACTGGGATGCTCCCAATGTATTTGTGGTAGGAGATGACGATCAGGCTATTTATAAGTTCCAAGGAGCGAACCTTGACAACATTAGAAATTTTAAAACGAAATACAATCCTACAACGGAAGTTCTTGTAAACAACTACAGATCCAATCAAGCAATTTTAGATTATTCAAAAGTATTGATTGAGCATAATGCTGAACGTATTATTAATGAAGATTCTGAATTATCAAAAGAGCTTGTTGCCGCTGGAGATGAAAAAGATAATTTAATTCACCCTGAGCTTAGATTTTTCTCAAATATTACACAAGAGCAAGCTTACATCTGTAACGAGATTATTAAATTTCACAAAGATGAAAATGTTGACCTAAGCGATATTGCGATCATTTACCGAAAGCATAAACAGGCGGAGAATCTTGTTTCCGTTTTAGAGAAGAAAGGGATTCCTTTAAATATTAAAAAGAAGATTGATATTCTTAAGGACCCACTAACAGACAATCTATTTAACATCCTGTATTATATTTCTTCAGAATATGAAAATCCACATAGTCAGGAGTATCGATTATTTGAAATGATGCACTATAATTTCTTCTCAATTCCTTCTTCTGATGTAGCCCGCATCGCATTGTATTGCAGGGCTGATGAAAACTTAAACTGGCGGGATGTCATAGGTGATAATAGCCTGCTTAAAGAACTGGGGGTGCATAATGCTAAAGGCATATTATTATTGCACACCTTAATAGATAGCTGGATATCAGACATTGCTAATGTGACATTGCAAACGCTGTTTCACAATATAATAAACGACGGGCATGTTCTTCAACACACATTTAATAGTAAAGAGAAAGTCTGGCAATTGCAGATTATCAGTTCTATAATGGATTTTATCAAAGAAGAATCTACAAAGCAACCAAATGTAAAGTTGAAGGAATTTTTATCCATCATTGACAAGATGAAGGAGAATGATATACGCTTGGAATTAAACAAGGTGATACATGCAAATTCTGGGGTAAATTTTATAACTGCCCATACTAGTAAGGGGCAAGAATTTAAACATGTGTATATTATTGGGGCCAATAAAAATATTTGGGATAAGTCCCCTGGATCTCAAGGCAGCTACACATATCCAGATAATGTAAATCAAGATGTTGCTACAAACACTGAAGATGAACGACGTTTGTTTTATGTTGCCATGACACGCGCAAAGTCAAGGTTGCAAATTTTGTATTCATTAAGCGATGAAAACGGGAAAGGATTAGAGGCAAGTCAATTTGTGGAAGAACTCTGTAGCGAAGACAACGTAAAAAGAATAGAGACGCAGGTAGAACTTTCTGATATTGAAGATTTCCAAATGCAGATTTTGTTGAAATCAAATAAGCAGGTCAAGCTGATTGATCCTGACCTGATAGATAAATTTTTAGAGAAATATGTACTCAGTGTTACTCATCTGAATAAATATCTTAAATGTCCCATGAGTTTCTATTTTGAAAGTATCCTTAGGGTACCTTCTGCAAGAAATAAATATTCTGGTTTTGGAAATGTGGTTCATCATGCACTTCAGTTCTATTACCAGGGTATTGTACAAGATAATGAACAAGGCCTAGATAAGCTCATGCACCACTTCAATAGGGGGATGGTGAAATATAAGGCACACTTTACAGATACGGAATTCAAAAACCTCAGTGAATACGGCAAACAGGTATTTGCAAGCTATTACGAGACGTACTTAACAGATTTGCCAACAGATAGGTCTTATCTGATAGAAGAAAAAGTCAAGGAAGCTGAATATAATGGTATCCCTATTAAGGGAGTGCTAGATCTAGTTGAAGTGACGGGACGGGATGCTAATGTATTTGATTACAAAACAGGAGACGTTACAAAAACAGACACGAGGAAAAAATGGTATCCGCCTAAAGACACTGATGAAAATCCTATAGGCGGTGATTACTGGAGGCAGATCATTTTTTATAAACTTCTTTTAGATAGTGACAAGAAAAGAAATTTGAATATGGTTTCTGGAACACTTGATTTTATAGAGCCTGAAAAAACGACTGGTGATCAAAAAAGGCAGAAAATAGTTGTCTCTCCTGAAGACATTGAAAAAGTGGGTGGTCAGATTGTAGAAACATGGCAAAACATAAAGGACCATAAGTTTAATCAGCTATGTGAGGAAGAGAAATGCTATTGGTGTAATTTTGTACGGAACGATTATGTCTTTAGCGGAGAGTTTGAACTTGATGGGATGGAGGAACAATTGGATATTGATTCAGTTATCTAGTTCAACTTTTTTTAGAATTCTAGACCCTTTACCTACCACAATGGATGAGTTTGTAAAGTACAAATTTCCTCTGTGGATAATCATCTTTTCAACGAAGGGAGTATGAACCTTATACTTCTCCTCATTTTGTGCATTCGATAGATTAATCCGGGTAAAATATGATTCGCTTGCTTTTCTATGTACTGCATATATATCGTTTCTAGCAAGATCAACTAAAATATTATTTTCTGCTTTCCATCCCGATTCTTGGGAATAAGTTATGGGATAGTGTGCATAGTTTTCTCCTTCTTGAGAATATTTAGTCAGTACATGTTTTTCATGGTCAAATAAAAGAATAGTGTCTCCATTGGGAAAGAAGAAATAATCAACTGGTAAATAAAAACTTCTTGAAAGTAGAGTGCCCCATTGCGCCGCTGCCCTTGCATTTACTGCTGGGGAAGAAGAATGACTTGCATGTACCCCTAGGTACAAAGGTCCTGTTCCATTTGCATAATCCATATATTTTCTATCATAGGGCAAGCGTTCAAGGTTTTCTTCATCATCCACAGAAGCAAAAACAAATAGTTCTTTCTTTTCTCTATTGATTGCTAAAATGGATGCTGCCTGATTATAACTTGATCTTTTTTCTTGGTAAATGTATTCATCAGTAATCGCTAAACATGGAACTATATACTGATCAAAGCGCTGACGGGAATCTTTATCAACTATAAAAATAGAATCTTCAGAGGTATGCAATTGGAGTACCTCATACTCCCCTATTAAAAAGTTAGTGCCAAAACAACTTGTAAATAAATTTTCAACATTACTAATATTGGGAAGTGATTGTATGTGCAATACTTTCCCGTCAAGATCTGCTAGCTTTAGAACATCATCTTTACCCTTTCTTTTTGAAATCATAAGAACGCGATCTTCTGAAATAACGAAGTCCTTTATTGTTTCATAGTCTGTTGTCAAGTCTTGTGGTATCCTTTCTGCGTAAATTGTGAGCTCAGAAATAATCTCTGAGTTTGTTTCCATCTTAATTATTTGGGGAAGAGACTCAATGCTAAAAGATCTTGAAAAGTATCCGAGGTATTGGATTGATACTATATTCTTACTGTCTTGGTAGTCTAATGTAAACATCCCTAAACTATCTGTAATCGTCCCCTCTCCAGTTTGCAAATTCAAAACTGTTGCCCCAAAGAGTCCATTCCCCGAATTGCTGTCTATCACTTTCGCCAAAATACTCTCTTGTATCGATTGACCCATTCCGCTTGTCGAGAAAACAAGTACTAGTAAAATGATGAAGTTTGATCTGTTCGGCATTTTCATAATCTTAAATTAATTAAACTATACATCATAGTCAGTAAGAAATCAGAATATGTCTTCTTAACTAACAAGGATTACGTAAATTTGACATGAGTACTTAAAGAGATGATACCAAAAATTACGAATGGCTTGATCGCAATATGCTTTCTTGCGTTTGCGGCTTTACAATTAAATGATCCTGACCCTATAATTTGGGTTATCATTTACTGCTTAGTTGCTGCTTTAGGAATATTAGAGTTATTCAATTTATCAAATAAATATTTTACCCGAGTTCTTTATTTAGCCATCTTCCTTTATTGGATATGTTATATCCCTGATTTTATAGAATGGGCGAAAGGCGGTTTCATTTCTATTACAGACAGCATGCAGGCAAATACTCCATTGATTGAAAATATTCGAGAATTTGGAGGTTTAACTTTAGCCTTGCTCGTTGTTCAGTATTATTTTTACAGATCTTATAAATATCCTAAGTAATGCATATTCCTTTTATTGATTTTAATCTAGCTAGGAGGTTTTAAATCATGTGTGATTGCGAATGAAAAAAGCACCATACAATAAATGCATGGTGCTCCATCTTAACTATATATATCAATAAACTATTAATTCACTATAAGCTTCTGCGTTTGTCTTCTGTCCCCTTGTATAATCTCAATTATATATATACCTGGACTAAATTCTGTTTTGTTAAACGCATAGGTGTTACTTGTAAAGTTGTCATGTTTCATTAATCTACCTCCTGAAGTATAAATATTTATAGAGGTCAGTTTCCCTAATGAATTATCAAACTCTAAAATGGATTGTTCGCTAAACGGATTTGGTTTTATAACCAGGTCATCAAAACCATTTTCTGGAATTGAAGTGCTATTGCCAAACGGATCAGACCATCTAGGGTTCGTCAAGAATGAATCGTCTGTTAGAGTTTTTAAGAAGCTCACGAGGGCTTTTTCTTCTTGATCAGAAAATTGGAACCCACCATCTGGAATAAATATTGACCATTCATTTGTTTCTGATTCTTTGGAATAAAAATTAACAACTTCCTCTAAGGATGAAAATCTACCGTCATGCATGTATGGTGCTGTCAACTCAATGTTTCTGAGTGTAGGCAGTTTGAATAAATTACTGAAAGCAGGATTCCATTCCCCTGCTCCATGATCATCTGGATCTTCTGGAAGTCCATTATTAAATAGAAATGGCATGAATTCCAATGTAGACGTTTCAGGGTCCATAGGGAAATCAATAAAAATATCCGCATGTCGTCCTTGGCTATGACAGGTAGAACAATTTATAGAAAACAGTTCTTTACCCAAATTCTCTTGTTGTGTGAATCCCTCAAAGCCATTCGCTGCTTCTTGATCAAATCTTGAATTAAATGTGGTCATGGAGCTAATGAAATTGACTAGAGCATCTACGATTCTTCCTTCATTAATTTCTTGGTCGCCAAATGCATTTTCAAACAATTCAGGATAGTAGTTTGTCAATCCTAGCTTCACAGAAATTTCATCCATATTAGCTCCTATCTCATTTTCATCAGTGAGCGGTAGAGAAATCATTTCGGTCAAATCAGTCTGACTCATATCCCAAAAGAAATCTTCATTATTTGTCCATGCGATATCATTTAGATGCATAGAGTTCCTTCTTGTAGGAGCACTTATACCCTCACTAAAGGGTTTATTTTCTGCAAAGGATAGACTTTGTCTATGACAACTAGCACATGATATATTTTCTAAGGCAGATAACTTTTTATCATAAAAAAGAACACGACCCAAAGTTGCTACATCATTCTCCAATAGCTCAAAAGCTAATGTGTCTACACCACCTGATCTATACCCAGGATCCAGTGTATCAATTTCAGTAGATAACAGATGTTCTGGAAATTCTACATCTTCATAAGAGAAAGGCACTTCAGGTAATTCTGGCTCTTCATTTACAACAGTGAAAATGAAGCTATTGGTATGTATTTTAAAGTTACTAAGAAGGAATACACATAAACCCAATGCCGAAAAGAGTAGTAGTTTGTTCTTCATGTCTTCTTTTTTTGTGTTCAGAAGTTAAGATATCTCTATTATACATATCCCTTATAAACGTGAAGTGTTGCTTGCGAAGACAAAAAAAAGCGCAAATTCCTAAAAAATCAGGCATTTATGTAGAAAAAGTAGGGAAAACGGTCTATTCACTAGAACTCTGCGCTTCCTGGATACCTTGGAAATGGGATTACATCCCTAATATTGGACATTCCTGTGATAAACATGACAAGACGTTCAAAGCCGAGGCCAAATCCCGCATGCGGACATGTACCAAATTTTCGTGTATCTAGAAACCATTGCATTTCTTCTGTAGGAATATTCATTTCTTCCATCCGCTGAGTAAGTTTATCCAAACGTTCTTCCCTTTGAGAACCACCAACCATTTCACCTATTCCAGGAAAAAGTATATCCATTGCAGCAACGGTTTTGTCATCATCATTCATACGCATGTAGAATGCTTTTATTTCTTTGGGATATCCTGTAAGGATAACTGGTTTTTTAAAATGCTTTTCTACAAGGAAGCGTTCGTGTTCGCTCTGTAGGTCAGCACCAAAGCCTTCTATTGGAAATTTAAATTTACCTTTCTTATTCGGTTTTGAATTTTTTAGAATCTGAATCGCTTCTGTGTATGTGAGTCTTTCAAATTCTTGGGCAACACAAAATTCCAGCTTTTCCAATAATGGCATTGGAGATCTTTCTGCTTGTGGTTTTTGTTTTTCCTCATTTTCCAGCCTCTGCTGAAGAAACTCAATATCTTCTTTGAAATGCTCCATGCAATAATTAATCACATATTTCAGCATGTCTTCAGCAAGATCCATGTTGTCATCAATGTCCGCAAAAGCAACCTCAGGTTCTATCATCCAAAATTCAGCGAGATGTCTTGATGTATTTGAATTTTCTGCTCTAAATGTAGGCCCAAATGTATATACCTGAGAAAGCGACAAGGCTGCGAGTTCTGCTTGCAGTTGACCTGATACTGTCAGATGCGTTTTCTTTCCAAAAAAGTCTTGCTTATAATCTACCGCATTCGTTTCTTTATCCTTGGACACGTCTTCCATATGCATTGTAGTCACTTGAAACATCTCCCCTGCGCCTTCTGCATCTGACCCAGTGATTATGGGTGAATGAATATAAAAGTAGCCTCTGTCATTAAAGAATTTATGGATGCTGAATGCGATTGCATGACGTAATCTGAAGACAGCACCAAATGTGTTTGTTCTGAATCGCAAATGTGCAATCTCTCTTAAAAATTCTAAAGAATGCTTCTTTGGTTGAAGTGGATATTTATCAGGATCTGAGTCTCCAAAAATTTGGACAGAATCTGCGTTTAGTTCAACCGTTTGCCCTTTCCCTTGTGATTCCACTATTGTTCCTGTAGCTGCTATTGCTGCCCCAGTTGTTATACGTTTTAACACGGATTCATCTAGAGTCTCTCTATCCACTACCACCTGAAGGGTTTTGAGTGTAGACCCGTCCGTCAGTGCAATGAATTGATTATTTCTAAATGTTCTTACCCAACCCATCACAGTTGTCTGGTAATCTTTCTTTTCTGATCTCAAGACTTCTGAGATCTTTGTTCTTTTCTGCATTGTCATAAGCCACCAAAGTTATAAAATATTGTTATTATAAATTGCTGTGAACCTTTCTATTGTTATGCTTAATGAAAAGATTCAAGTGCTGCGATCAGGTTTTTCGTTTTTTCAAAATTATCTCTGACCGAGAGATCTGATGCGCCTGCATAAATAGACATTTCGCATGCATCCATAATTGTGCGCATAGAGGAGACCGTATCATCCCCAACGTTCTGGTCCTTTAAGATCTTTGTGATTTTGTCAGTATTCAATTCTGAGTAATCTTGGGTGTATTTCTCAGCTATATATTTTTTGATTGTGTTTGATATTTCTGCGTAGGCTTCTTTATTTTCTCCTTTTTCTATCAGTTCAGCAGCAAGTGCTAATCGTTTTTCCGCTACGCTATTTGCGGCGTTTCTTTTTTTGGTCAATGGGTCAATTCTAGAATCCTGAACAATTTTCCATTTTTTAAAATAAAGAAAACCTAAAGCACCTAATCCAAGAGAAAATATTCCCCAATACAAAAATGAATTGAAAAAATGACTATCCATATTGGAAATGGAACTTACTTCTACAAGTGGCTTTATTTCTTCTCTACTTATTTTTTGATCCCCACTTTTCCGCAGTGTTGTTCCAGAACCAGGCGCAACAGCCAAATTGAGACCAACAGATTTGATTGTTACAAAATCATTACTGTCTGTGTCGAAGTATGTGAATTCTGGTACTATTCTATAGCGG
Source organism: uncultured Saprospiraceae bacterium (assembly GCA_937967615.1). Classification (GTDB taxonomy): domain Bacteria; phylum Bacteroidota; class Bacteroidia; order Chitinophagales; family Saprospiraceae; genus CALCMJ01. The sequence continues at coordinate 10,817 of CALCMJ010000169.1, read as the reverse complement.
CCTTCTTTTTTAGGGACGATAAGATATTCAAAACTCTTTTTATTTATCCACCGACCCTGTGATTCGTAAGATTCATCACTTTTAATATTGGGATCATATACATCCAAGGAAGGATGGAATTCTTGTGCTGGAGGATTTACTGTTCTACCATCTCCATTCCCTACAACTTCCATTAATACCGAAAAGGCATCATCCAGTGTTATAGACTTATGCGCTACGCCGGTTTTCATTTGATATTTACCTACTGCTCCAGAAAAACTAGGAGGTGCAGTTGTTGCCAGATTTCTAACAACTAGTTTTTTGGAATCACTCTTGACATTGAAATATTCAAGTTGCGTCCCAAAGAAAAAACCTCTATTACTTCTATTCTTCTTTGCCACTCCTACCTTGAAGATAAACGGACCTATATCATAAGTTCCTGTTTGCTGAGGAAATAACGCCACCCTATCAAGGCTTTTAACAATATATTCTTCTCCTTTATAAAGAACGCGTTGGGAATTGCCTCTTACGTTATGAATGTCCTTTACATAAAAACCATCGTATTCTGGATTTCTTATATAGTTACCTGATCGCACATCAAGCTTCGAATAAATTTTGTATTCCGCAATGACTTGCTGACCTGTATACGCAATGCTATCGCTTAATACAACTCTGATGAATTGATCATCAGATTGCGATGCTGCATTCTTTTTCTTTTTTACAACCTTGATAGTGATTGGTAAAGTTTTATGCACCTTCCCCGCAACTTTAATACTAGCTGGCTTGATAGTATACGAACCAGGTTCACCAACAGTGAGTTCGAAAGAGAAATTAGATGTTCTAGATACCCGCCCATTGATACTAGTCATGCTTGTTCCTTGTGACAATCCACTGGAAACAATAAAATCGTCAAAGTCAGGAGGAGTAAATGCACTTCCTTGTGCATTCTCTAATACAAAGTCCACATTGATATAACTTCCTTCCAAGACTTCCTTGGCATCTACTTTCGTGTAAAACTTAGGTGCTTGCGCTGAAATACTCACACTTATAAAAACAAATAATACAATATGGAAATACTTCATCATATGCGTTTAAGCTTTGGACGAACCTTCTTTTTTTCTTTTGGCTTAGGCATAGCAGGCATATCAAATGGGACGGAGAAGAAAAAACTATTGCCGTCTTTAAAAGTATTGTCCTGTTGTATATTTTCTGGATTGGGGTGGACAAAGATTACCTGAGGGTCCGTAAATAGTTCTTTCCCTTCATGATCTACAAACCCAGGATCAATAGTAAATTGTCCTTCTTTTAAAGGTCTTAAAATATAAGAGAAAGTTTTACTATTAGAAACTGCCCCATTTATAGAACTAAAACTGGAAGAGACATTGGGTCCTGACAATACTTCCATGTCTTCAAATTTAGGCGCTTGAAAATCTCCATTTATGTTTTCCATCTTAAAGCGGATTGCAAAATTATTACCAATTAAAATAGAGTCATTAGAAATTTCAACTGATAATTCAGATTGTGCTGAAATATTTGCTTGCGCAGCTATTATCAAAAAGAAAAGTGCAATTGTTTTTAATACAAAATGTTTCATAAAAAAAAAATCAAATTTAAAACCTATATATTTTTTTAGTAAGATCGTGCTTTTGTCCCTAAAGCCCAACTACCAATCTTTATCTTGTTTTTTCCTAGTAGAGTTAAACTTCCTTAATTTCTCCTGCACCTTCTTTTCTTCACTCTCAATAATCTCGAGTAATTTTATTGCATCAAGACTATCCAAGTTTTGTTTATCTAATCTAGTAGAATCAAACATCCCTCCTTCTTGAATCTGCTGCGTACTATCTTGGTTTTCTTCCTGTTCTTCACTTTCCTCACCTTCTTCACCTTCTTTTTGTTCTTGATCCTGCTGCTGCTGTTGTTCTTGGTTTTCTTCTGACTGCTCGCCATCTTCGTTTTGTTGCTCCTGTTGTTGTTGCTCTTGCTGTTGTTGTTGCATTTGCTTCAAGATTTCTTTGGCTGCTAAAAGGTTATGTCTTGTTTCAGGATCACTGTGCAATCGTAAGGATTGTTTATATGCTTCTATTGCTTCTTCAAGTTTTTGGTTATTGAAATGTGCATTGCCTAAATTATGATAAGCTTTGGATTTCTCAATATCTGTCAAATCAGAAGTTGCGGCGGATTGGTAATGTTGGATTGCCTCCTCGTACCTATCTTGTTTATATATAGAATTCCCTAAATTAAAACTCGTCTTACCTTTTCTTTCCTTCTCAAGTGCTTTTCTATACTTTTCTTCTGCCAGGCTATATTCGCTCACATCGTAATACTTATTGCCCTTTCTTAACAAGGAATGTGCAGTTTGAGCGGCCAAACAATTTATAATTGCCAAACCCAAAATAATACATGTTATATGTAAGAGTCTAACCATAGTTATGATTGAATATTTTGAAGCTTTTTCCTACGCTTATTACTTAATAAAAACTCTATAGCAAGAAATAAAATTCCAAAAAATAAGAAATATTGAAAGTAACTTTCAAAATCTGAAAATGATCTTTGTTCTACTTCTTGCTTTTCTAACTTTTGTAATTCAGATTTAATATCTGCAATCAATTCATCTCCCTCATTCAGTAAATATGTTTCACCATCGCCTGCAGTAGCTATATCCTGCATTAGAGCAATATTCAGTTTACTTTTTACAGGGTATCCAGCTTTATCTACTTTATATTCCTTTCTACCTCTATTCATTATGGGCACAACATCTCCCTTTTCTGTCCCTACACCAATCGTATATATAAAGGTCCCATTTTCTTTTGCACTTCTAGCGGCTTCTATTGCTTCCAGGTCATGATTTTCCCCATCAGAAATAATAATCATCGCTTTTTGCGACTTCTCTCCTTCATTAAACGCAGAAACACCTAAATCTATGGCGTCTGCTATAGCAGTTCCTTGAGTTCCTGCCTGATTTGTATTGGCGCTTTTAATAAATAACTCTGCAGCTGCAAAATCATTTGATAAGGGCATTTGCAAATAAGCACTTCCTGCAAAATATATCAAGCCAATTCTATTACCTTTTAAGGATTGTATTAAATCACCTGCCATCCGTTTTGCTCTTTCTAAACGGTTGGGAGAAATGTCTTCTGCCATCATACTTTGTGAAATATCTAAGGCAATAATGACATCTGAACTTTTCGCTTTTACTTTCTGGCGTTTTGTTCCCCACTGAGGGTTTGCCCAAGCGATACTTAAAAAAGCAAAACTCAAGCAAAAGAAAATTATTTTGAGCCATTCATAAAACTTAGACCACTCAGGGATTAATCTAGAGAACATGCCAGAATCCATTAGCTTCCTTAGCTTCTTCTCCTTCATGAATAAGGACAAATAGAGGAACATGAGCAAAAATGGAATTGCTGCTAAAAAGTACATGCCCTCTATATTTTCAAATTGAAACATTTATGGTATCCTTCTTAAGAAAACATGATTTAATAAAAATTCTATTAACAATAAGATCAATGCATATTTCATAAAAGATCTAAACTTTTCTGTATATCTTTTAAACACAGTAATGTCTATTTCTGTTTTTTCTAATTTATCAATCTCCTGATAGATTTGTTCCAGCTTTTCTTCAGATGTTGCTCTATAATATTCACCACCTGTAAGTGTTGCAATTTCTTTCAAAAGTTGCTCATCTATTTCCACTTTTGCCATACCAAAAACATAACGACCATCACTTCTTCTACTTACCGGAGATATCGCTTTTCCAAGACTCCCTACGCCTATTGTGTAGACTTTGACTCCTATTTCTTTTGCAATCTCCGCTGCTGTCATAGGCTTAATATATCCTGCATTATTTACTCCGTCTGTGAGCAGTATCACTACCTTACTTTTTGCTTCACTTGTTTTCAGTCTATTCACAGCAGATGCCAAACCCATTCCAATAGCCGTGCCATCGTCCAAAATTCCGCATTCTAAACTTGCTAGAAAATTTTTCACTATCCTATGATCTGTAGTAATAGGACATTGTGTGAAACTTTCTCCTGCAAAAACAACTAAACCTATGCGGTCAAATTTTCTTTTGTCAACAAAACGGGTAGCAACTTCTTTACTTACACTTAAACGATCAGGGTCAAAATCTTTTGCAAGCATACTTGATGAGAGATCCATTATCATCATAATATCAATACCCTCCGCCTTCTCTTCTTCTTCCGTAAGTGTAAGTTGCGGTCTTGCCAAGGCAATCACTAATAAACAATATGCGAGTGCTCTTAAAATAGGAATGAGTTTACGTAACATCCCTCTCCAAGACTCCTTTGGCCCTATGCCATGTGTATCCGAAATTGTAAAACTCGCACTTCGTTCTGGTCGCTTAAGCCAATACCAAAATAGATAGATGGGGATTGCAAAAAGCAAAATGAAAAACACTGGGTTTTCAAAATGAATATTTCCAAATATACTACTCATCCTCTTCTAGGGCTCTATCTCTTTTCGTGTGATAAATTAAATCGTAGGTTTTTTCTAAAAATTCTTCATGGATATTTCCTGAGGGTCTAGCTTTTGCAAATTTTACAAGATCCGCTATGGTTAATATCTCTTTCAAATCTCTCTCGTGCACATCTGGAAATTCAACTGATTTTAATTGTGACAATATCTCTTCAGTCGTTGACTCAAGAGCGGGAATATTGTACCTATTCTCTAAATATTCTCTGGCCACAAAAGTCAAATCTGATTGATATTCCTTTATATCTCCAGTTTCCCATGATTTTGCCGACTTTAATTTATCCAGCTTTTCTAGTGCTATTTCATGCGCAGCTCTAATTGTAAGCTGTTCTACTTCTTCTATCTCTACTTCTTCTTTTTTAAACTTATTCCACAAGTAGTATCCCAGAAAGCAAAGTACTAGAGCCAGTACAGAATAAATTAGCCATAAATAATCACGCCATGTTGCTGGCTCATCAATAATTGTTTTTATCCCTGAGATTGCAGATGTTGTATCTTGGTGTACGTAATCTGCTGGTGGCAATACAAAAACCCGGGATTTAATTATTTGTAAAATTTGTGCCGATGAATTTGTGTCAATGTCTACCTGCAGTCCAGGCAATTCAAAAACGCCGTAATCCCATATTCTTCCTAAAACATTTACATCATAACTGTGCTTACCATTACTCAATCTCCATTCAGAAGATTCTGGTTTATTTTCCATCTGGTTAGCTGGCCATGTCCCATAATCTTGGATTTCAAAATCAGCGTACTGCAGCGCGGCTGTTGAATCCTTAAACATCTCATTTAGGTTGAGCATGCTATCAAGTGTTGTAATGCTCAGACTTTTTACAGCATTCACATAGGGAACATTGACCCTATAATTAATTTTAAATAATTCGCCTACTTCCACAGTATCCCTTTCTGGAATAGCAACTGAGACAACTTGCGCTGACAGCTTAAAAGAAATTAAAATTGCTAATATGAAGGACACTAATCTCACTTCCCGCGCTTTTTGAAAAATTTCAACATTGTTTTTACATAGTCATCTTCAGTAGATAAGCTCATTACGTCCAAACCTCTTTTAGAAAAGTTTGTCATAAAATAATTGTAATTCTCTTCGTACCAAGCTTCATATTTCTTCCTTACAGTTTTACTACTTGTATCAATCTCCAAAAAATTTCCTGTTTCTGCATCACGAACTCTCACGATTCCAACAGATGGCAATGACTGTTCCGTCTTATCATATAAATGCATGCCTACAATATCGTGTTTACGTGAGGCGATATTTAAGGCGTTCTCATACCCTTTGGTCATGAAGTCCGACATTAAAAAAACAATGCTCCTCTTTTTTTGAACGTTATTCAGATATTCTAATGCCAATGCAATATTTGTTCCTGTACCTTCTGTCTCCAAGTACAATAATTCTCGAATGATCCTTAAGATATGCTTCTTCCCTTTTTTGGGTGGCACATACTTTTCTATTCGGTCAGAAAAAAATACAGCACCCACTTTATCATTGTTATTCATCGCAGAAAATGCCAAAACAGCACTCATCTCCGCCATGAGCTCACTCTTAAATTGTTTTGATGTTCCAAAGAAGGCACTTTTACTCAAGTCAATAAGAAAGATAACTGTCAATTCTCGTTCTTCTTCAAATACTTTAACTGAAGTATTGCCAGTTCTAGCAGTCACATTCCAGTCTATGTTTCTGACATCATCTCCATATTGATAATCCCTTACTTCACTAAAGGACATTCCTTTTCCTTTAAAAGCACTGTTGTACTCTCCTGAAAAAATGTGCTTTGAAAGTCCTTTTGTTTTAATTTCAATTTTTCGAACCCTCTTTAATATTTCACTTGCATCTATCATGGAACTTCAACAGTGTCTAGAATTTCTTTTATAATATCTTCTTGCGAAATATTTTCTGCCTCTGCCTCGTAGGTAACTCCTATTCTGTGTCGCATCACATCCTTACAAACATTTCTGACATCATCAGGAATAACATATCCTCTTCTATTTAAAAATGCGTAAGCTCTTGATGCTAAAGCTAAATTTATACTCGCCCGAGGTGAACCTCCGTAGCTAATAAGTGGTTTTAGTTTTGATAATTTATATTCTTCTGGATTTCTACTAGCAAAAACAATATCAAGAATATAGTTTTCAATTTTTTCGTCCATATAAATTTTCTTGACCACTTCTCTTGCCTTCAAAATAGTTTCAGGCTTAATAACTGGCGCAATGGTTTGGGTAGTCTCTCCACTCACCGTTCTGCGGATAATTTGCTTCTCTTCTGCTTTCGTTGGATAATCTACAACTACTTTTAGCATGAACCTGTCTACCTGAGCCTCAGGTAATGGATAGGTACCTTCCTGCTCAATAGGATTCTGAGTAGCTAGGACTAAAAACGGTTCCTTTAGTTTGAACGTTTCCGTTCCTATCGTCACTTGACGTTCTTGCATTGCTTCTAAAAGTGCGCTCTGTACTTTTGCTGGTGCTCTATTTATTTCATCAGCTAAAATGAAATTTGAAAAAATAGGTCCTTTCCTAACATCAAATTCATTTTTGTTAGGATTATATATCATGGTACCTATTATGTCAGCCGGCAATAAATCAGGTGTAAATTGAATCCTTTGGAACCTGGCGTCTATCACAGAAGCCAGTGTTTTTATAGAAAGCGTTTTTGCCAAACCAGGCAATCCTTCGAGCAAAACATGACCATCTGCCAAAAGGCCAAGAAGAAGTCTTTGAAGCATGTATTTCTGACCTACAATTACCTTACTACTCTGTTGATCAATCTCGTCAACAAATGCACTATCCTGAAAAATTTGTTGGTTTAGTGCTTCAATATCAACTGAAACTTGCATAAATCGTGGTTTTGTTTAAAAATGGCTACAAAGTTGTGAAAAAACTAAAAATTATAGGTATTGATTTATTTAGTTTTGGATTAATGTTCTCTTAAATTCTATTAACTTTTATCATTTTCACGACTTAAATCAAAATTATCGCTGTCCTAGCAACAAATATCACAATTTATGAAGAGCTCTATTGGTAAATATTGCTTCAACTGTATTGCTCTTATTTTCCTATTCAGTGGTACGTATCTGCATGCTCAAATGGATACACCTGAGGCCATATCTCTTATTAAAGAGAAAGGATTAGTTTTAAGACTTAATTGTAATAGCGCCAAGCTAGACACACTCACTAGTTTAATAAAAAGAGCTGGTCTTTCTGACAAGTCAATTAATAAAATCAAACAAGAAAGAGACAAATCTAAGAAAGAGTTCGACGAAAAAAACGCCTATATTATTCAAAGTTTCCTAAGAGATTACAAGTTTTCCAAGATCTATTTTGTTCCAGACTCATTATTCAAAGAATTTGTCTCCGGCAGAAGAGAAAACATTTTTGTCGATGAGTCACTTGAGCTATTTACTGATGCATCTTTTCCTCAGCATTTTGTCTTTGGATATTTCAACTACGATATGAAACTCAGTTCTATCAAATTTAGACACTCAGAATACAAGCCAGTTATTGCAGATTATAAAATGATCAAAGGAGACTTTCCAAAAGAAGTTAAGGGCAATGGTGGTTTCTTTGGTGCTTTAAAAGGGTTTTTCTCATTTGGGATAAACTGGAAGAAAAATCTCAATAATACTTTAAAGAAATTGGGAGAAGATTTAGCACAAGTAAATTAAGATCATTTTTTATTCTGTAAAGCTTGCCCTAAAGAAATGATCTCTTGAGCAAAGGCTGTTACTTTCTTACTATAATCTTGATCGATGACCTTGTCATTTTCGTCAAACTTATCATTTACACCACCTGTTAATAACATATTTGGAGAAGGATAACCAAAAGCACCCATAATTAATAATTGCATTTGCATTGCTGCTCGCATTCCGCCTAAACCACCTACAGAGACTGTTGCAGTACCAATTGCTTTGCTCATAAATGGCTTTTTAGCATAGTAGTCTACAAGGTTTTTTAATGCTGGTGAGAAGCTCCCATTATATTCTGGAGAAACAAATATGAATGCTTCTCCTTCATTTAAAATACCATCAATCGTTTTCATGGTATCTGATGGATTGGGATTTGAAGTAAATGTATATTCAAGCAATGGTAAATTATGCTCACGCAAATCTAAAATTGTCCCGCTATTTCCCGATTTCTGAATGGCATCCAAAAGTGCTTTTGCTACCTTATGAGAAGTTCTATTTGGTCTTAAACTTGATGAAACTACTACTACATGCATACGATCTCCAATTATTAGTTTTAATTTTATATACTTATAACCAGCTAAACTCGAAACTGTTGCATAAAAGCGCATTAAAAAAAATTGCTTTAATCACCATTATTCTATTTCCAAGTCTTTGCTTTGGCAATGATACTATTCTTATAAGAAATAACAAGATACTTGACATTCAATTTAAGGACGATACACTGCAAATCAAAGATCAAGATGGCGCATATTCCTATCACAAGTTTGACTGGATTCAAACTCGGGATTTCCCTTCAAGACTGAGTTGTTCTTTCCAAGAAACTTTTGACAATAAAGAGATTAAGGATAGCATTTCAGCATTAGGAAAAATCTTTTATGCGATAAGCAACACCTTGATAGCAGGATGTTCTGATTACACCCTTAGCAATTCTTTCCCATCTAAAATCCAAAGTCTTTCTTCGTATGACAAAGAGAACATTTTAGTAGGTACTGCAAGTGATGGCATATTTGTTTGTAATGGAACGCAAAAGCAAAGTTTATACATTCCTCACCTTGCGCTTCCAAAGAAGATTGAACAATTAAAAAAACTAGGGGATAATATAATTATTAACACCGGTAATAGTATTTCATTTTTTAATCCTTCATCTCTTCAGTTGGAATCTTTATATGCTTCTAACTATCCAGTCAAATTTTCATTTGATGCGCTAGCCAATATTTGGATCATTGACGGAAATAAACTTGTTTGTAACTCAGAATTCTCTAATCTAGATCTTTTAGAATGTTCCATCAAAAAGATGGAGGCTGATTCAGAAAAAATTACAAGAGAATCAAAAATTGATTTCGAATATTTCACTTACTATCCAAAAAATCAGTCAAAAGTAGAATACGCCTACAGTTTGGATGGTGGCAATTGGACTACAACTAAAAATGAAAGTGTACGATTTGAAGGTCTAGATCCAGGCAAGCACACCTTTAGGGTTAAAAGCAGTGTAGATGATATTGGTTTTTCCGCGCCATCAGAGAAATCATTCAGAGTAGAGGCAACTTTAAAGGATTCTATTTGGCCAATCATCTTTGGCCTTTCAGGTATCTTATTTGTCGGTTTTCTTTTTGCATTAAGGAGACAAATTAATACAACGAATAAAATGCAAATTTCTAGAGATAAACTGCAATTAGAAAATGAACTTTTGAAGTCTAGACAAAAAGTCTTGGAGCTTCAAATGAATCCGCATTTTCTATTTAATACGCTTAACTCCATACAAGGACTTATTGCTCTCAAAAAAAACAAAGAGGCAAGACAATATTTGAAAGAATTTTCTCAAATGATGCGCTCAATTTTACAATCTTCAAGAGAAGAAAATATTAGCATTGCCGAAGAGCTCAAATTTTTAACAAATTATATGTCTCTTGAAAAGATGGCGCGCAATGACAAGTTTGATTTTACCATAGATGTAGATCCTGAAATTGATCAAGACAAGAAGATCCCTGTAATGATTTTGCAAGCCTTACTGGAGAACGCAATAATTCATGGTGTATCACCAATGCACGGAAAGGGACATATTGTGCTTAAATTGAATGAAGTGAAAGGCAGATTAGGATGCAAAGTTATGGATGACGGCGTTGGTATGGATTATAATAAGAATGTGGATACAGAGCATATAAGTTACGCTAGTGATATCATAAAAGATAGACTTAAGAAATATAACATCAACGATGTGGTGTATACGGTACCAAATTCGGGGACAGGCGTAATTGCGGAGGTATTTCTTCCTTACCTAAAATAAAAACAGGGCACAAGAAAACTTATACCCTGCATAACCCCAAAAAACCAATTGAAAACAATCTACTTTGAAATGTTTCTTTGGATTATATATATCTTCAGAAAAGCCCATATAAAGCTTGTCTTTAGTATAGGACGTTGGTTTTTAATAAAGCCACATTAAATATTTAAAAAAAGTTACATTTATTTTTGAATAATATTTAAAACATTAACAATCAATTAATTAATTAATTTGGCAAAAATAAAATCTGTATTCTTTTGTAAGAATTGTGGTGTAGAATCAGCAAAATGGATAGGTAAATGTCCTTCCTGTGAGGAGTGGAACACGTATATTGAACATAAGACTGTTAAAACTAAGAACAAAGATGGCAG
>CALCMJ010000168.1 GCA_937967615.1 uncultured Saprospiraceae bacterium | reverse complement strand
GGACGGCACACATGAAGAGTGGGATTAAAATCCCACTCTTCATGTAAGGACGGCACAAATGCACCATAATTTTTATCATACGATTCTTTTATCTTTTCCAATCAACTAAACTTCCTACCTTTACAAAAACTCATATTTAATGCAAAATTTCCTAATTCTTGGCAGTGGTGGACGTGAACATACATTCGCATGGAAACTAGCACAAAGTGCCCATTGTGGCAATCTATTTATAGCTCCAGGCAATGGAGGAACAGCACAACATGGAACAAATCTAGACATCACGGTCTCAGATTTTAATGCCTTAGGAAAAGCCTGCATAGAACTTAATATCGATATCATTTTAGTAGGTCCTGAACTTCCGCTCGTTTTAGGTATCTATGATTATTTTAACTCTAGAGATGAGTTAAATCACATCACAGTCATTGGCCCTAGCAAGGCAGCCGCAGAACTTGAAGCATCCAAGTCATTTACAAATGCCTTCCTGGAAGAATACAACATACCCACCGCAGCTTCTCTGAATATTACCAAAGAAAATATTATTGAAGGCATAGCTTATATTGAAGCAAATCCTGGGCCCTATGTACTTAAAGCAGATGGCCTCGCTGCAGGAAAAGGCGTGCTTATTATAAAGGATAAAGAAGAAGCAAAAAGCAGCTTGCAAGAAATGCTGGAAGGACAATTTGGTGAAGCTTCCAGCAAGGTTGTCATAGAAGAATTCATGGACGGTATTGAATTTTCAGTCTTTGTGCTTACTGATGGAAGTGCTTACAAAATATTACCAATTGCAAAAGACTACAAACGCATAGGAGAAAGTGACACTGGATTAAATACAGGAGGTATGGGTGCTGTCTCCCCAGTAAGCTTTGTAGACGAGGCATTACGCAAAAAAGTGATGGAGCGCGTTGTCACTCCTACCATGCATGGTATTAAAGACCGTGGGCTAGTCTATTCGGGTTTCATTTTCATAGGACTCATCTTAGTGAAAAACGAACCCTATGTTATAGAATATAATGTACGCATGGGGGATCCTGAAACAGAAGTTGTAATCCCTCGCATGAAAAATGATCTTGGCGAATTATGTATTAAAATCAAAGAAGGAAAATTAAATGACGTGGAGATAGACATTGATCCTAGATACTGCACTGCTGTCTTCCTCGTCTCAGGAGGCTACCCTGAAAAATATGAAAAAGGAAAAACGATTCGTCATCTAGATACGCTTACAGATGGTATTGCTTTCCAGGCTGGGACAAAATCAGAAAATGGATTACTGAAAACAAATGGCGGCAGGGTCATGGCAATGTGCGCATTTGGAAATTCACTTGATGAGGCAATTGCGCAATCAATGAAGAACGCAGAGCAAATAAATTTTGAAGGAAAATATTTTAGAAAAGATATTGGTTTTGACCTAAGCTAAAACATGCAGTACGATTCAGACCAGCTATATAGAATTTTTAATGCGGAAAAAAAGACAAGTGCATCAGCAAGCAATATAAATCACATATGCTTAGACAGCAGAAATATTATTGACTCAAAATCTTGTCTGTTTATTGCTTTTAAAGGAAACCATACTGATGGACACAAGTATATTTATGATGCTTACAAACAGGGTGTAAGACATTTCCTTGTTTCAAAAACATATCAAGGAGAAATCTACTCAGATGCACACTTCTATTCCTCCATTGACCCACTAAAAAGTCTACACACACTAGCGAAAGATAACAAGCAAAAACACACAACGGAAACACTAGCCATTATAGGTAGCAACGGTAAAACTATTGTGAAGGAATGGTTGACACAATGTCTGGAAGAAAAGATAAAAGTTTACCGGAGCCCACTCAGTTATAATTCTCAAATAGGGGTTGCTTTAAGTCTCTGTGGCATTCAAGAACAGAATGACCTTATAATTATAGAAGCAGGTATTTCCAAGCCGGATGAAATGAATCCCCTCCGCGATATTATCCTAGCGGATGAGGGAATGTTTACGCACCTAGGAGATGCACACAGTCAAGGCTTTCCAAATATAGAAGCTAAACTAGCAGAAAAACTGCTGATGTTTCAAGACTGTTCCACGATTTACTATTCATCCACTCAAGATATCGTCCATAACGAAATCATAAAAACTTATCAGGGCAAAGAGCTTATTTCGTGGGGGACTCTCCAGACAGATACATGCCAAATAATAGAAGAACGAAAAGAAGGGAATAAAACAATTATTTTTTGCGAACATCAAGATGAATCTTTCAATTTTGAACTTGCTGTTGTAGACAAGGCATCTGTTGAAAATTGTATGCATGTTATTAATTACTTACTTCATAAACAATGGAACCCTTTTGACATCCAGGATGCTATTAGTAAACTTACAATGCTCCCTCTCAGACTAGAAATAGTTAAGGGGATAAATAATTGCGAGATCTTAAATGATAGTTACTCAGCTGATCTCCATTCATTCAAAAATGCACTCGAGTTCTTAGACGTTCATGCAAAGGCAAAATCAAGAACAGCAATTTTAGGTGGCTTTGAACAATTGCGTGATGATGAAAACTTCTTGCAAAGTATAAGTCAACATTTAATCAAATACAAATTGACCAGAGTTATTTGTGTAGGAGAAAAACTCTCTGGGCTCAAATCATTTTTGCCAGAAGAAATAGAATGCATTGTAGTAAAAAAACAAGATGAAATTAAAAATTTGCAGTTTAAAAATGAAGCAATTCTAATTAAGGGTGCACGCAAATACAACTTAGATATCATTGCCACTTTCCTCCAAGCCTACTCCCACAAAGCACAACTCGAAATAAACCTTACTGCTCTAAAAGACAATGTCAATGTGTATAAATCTTTTTTAAAAGAAGAGACAAAATTAATGGCTGTCCTCAAAGCAGGAGCCTATGGATCAGGGTCTGTTTCTATAGCTAGATTTTTAGAGAAAAAGGCGGTAGACTATTTTGTAGTCGCGATGATAGACGAAGGAATCGAATTAAGAACACACGGTATACGGACTAAGATTCTTGTGCTTAATCCTGATCTAGAAAGCATGGACAAACTATTTGAATACAATCTGGAGCCTGAGATTTTTAGTTTGTCCCAGATGAAAAAATTACTGCTTGTCGCTAAACGGCGTCAAGGAAAAATTGCAGTGCATATAAACATTGACACAGGCATGCATAGATTAGGTGTGCATAAGAACGACATTGCTGATGTTAAACATTTATTACAATCTACATCACTTATAAAAGTCGTTTCTATTTTTAGCCATTTAGCTGGAAGTGAAGATCCGAGCTTAGACAATTTTACCCATGAGCAATATAAAATATTCAAATCGCTTGCAAAGGACTTAAAATCTGATTTAGCATATAAGCCATTGGAACATATCTTAAACTCAACTGGGATTGTACGATTCCCAGAATACCAATTAGATATGGTCAGATTAGGCTTAGGCTTGCATGGAATAGATGTCAGTCAGACAGTTACAAATCGTATACGCAAAGTAAGCGCACTTAAAGCCTATGTATTGCAAATAAAAGAGATCCCAGAAGGAGATAGTGTAGGTTACAACAGATCATATAAAGCAAGACAAGCAAAGCGAATTGCAACACTCAATATAGGCTACGCAGATGGCCTACCCCGCGTTCTTTCTGGCAAATCTTATCTCTGTTGGGTCAATGGCAAATTTGCACCAATAATTGGTAATATTTCAATGGATCTTACATCCATTGACGTCACAGATATTTCTGATATTAGTGAGGGAGACGAAGTAGAAATCTTCGGAAATCACGCTGATATAGAGAATCTGGCCCGTGTTGCGGGGACAATTTCTTATGAAATCCTCAGTAATATCTCAGAAAGAGTCAAAAGGATAAGCTTTATGGAGTAATTTAGGCCTTCATTAAGGAAATCTTCACAAAATCTAAAGCCTGAATTTCTTATTTTTGCGCCCACTAAAACAACGACTATGCATAAACTGATCTTAAGTATCGTTTTTACTTTTTTCGCAAGTATAATCTTTGCACAGAACGATCCTGTACTTTTCACTGTAGAAGGTGTACCGGTACATGTTTCTGAGTTTGATTATATCTACAATAAGAATAACGGCGATGGTGCAGATTATAGCAAAAAAAGCTTAGAAGAATATCTTGATCTTTATGTTAAATTTAAGCTCAAGGTGCAACGTGCTAAAGAGCTAAAATTAGACACAATTTCTCAGCTCAATAAAGAACTGGAAGGGTACAGAAAACAACTTGCAGATTCTTATCTCGTAGACAAGGAAGTTTCTTCACGTCTCGTAAAAGAGTTACAC
Organism: uncultured Saprospiraceae bacterium; assembly: GCA_937967615.1. Lineage (GTDB taxonomy): Bacteria > Bacteroidota > Bacteroidia > Chitinophagales > Saprospiraceae > CALCMJ01. The sequence goes on along the minus strand of CALCMJ010000168.1, from coordinate 9,718 downwards.
CAGAGAAAACAAACTGACAGAAAGATTTCCCATATACTAGTTGCTGTAGGCGAAAAGGTTTCTGACGATGCTTTAGAGACTGCAGAAAAGCGAATACAAGAAGCTAAACAACGACTAGACAAAGGAGAGAGTTGGGATGATGTATGTGTTCAGGTATCTGATGATAAAAACACATCTGTTAAGGGAGGCCATTTAGGATTTTATACAGCCATGATGCCTACAGGATTCTACGAATTTGAAAATGCGATGTACAATACCCCTATTGGAAAATACTCTGACGTTATACGATCAAGAGTAGGTTTCCATATTATCAAAGTACATGAAGAAAGACCCGCATACGGAGAAATTGAAATAGGACATATTCTCACAAGGAAGTCAAAAAAAGGAGACGTAACTAAGAAGGCAAAAATTAAAATTGACTCAGCATATCAAAAGCTCCAAGCTGGGGCTAAATTTGAAGATATCGCTAAATTATTATCTGAAGATGCTAACTCTAGAAACAAGGGTGGCTATCTAGGCTTCACTGGCATCAATCGCTATGATCCTAAATTTGAAAAAGCAGCCTTTGCCTTGAACAAAAATGATATGATCTCAGAGATTATAGAAACAACTGTGGGTTATCACATAATAAAGAGAATATCTAAAAGAGACAATGCAGACTTTGAACGATCAAAGAACCTTTTACAAAACCTAGTATCAAAAGATGATAGATACACAATTGCGAGAAAGGCACTTATTTCAAGTATAAAAGAAGAAGCTGGGTTCACAGAAAACCCAAGTGCCCTAAATGCATTTATATCTAAGTTAGATAAAGAGTTCTATTCATTCAAATGGCTTGAACCTGAAATCACTGATGTAGAACTCTTCAAGTTTGGAAAACAGAAAGCAATGATGTTAAGTGATTTTAGCGCCTTCTGTAAAAAATCTACAAGAGAAAGATTAAAATTTAAAAAATCAGCGCCCTTAGCAGAATCAACACATAGTTTGTATATGGATTTTATTGAGGTGAATGCGCTTGCCTATGAAGAAAGTAATTTAGAAAATAAATATCCTGAGTTTAAGGCCCTTATGCGGGAATATGAAGAAGGTATTCTTTTATTTGAAATTACTAAACAGGAAGTGTGGGATAAAGCGTCTTCAGATACTACAGGCCTAGAAGCATTTTTTAATACTAACCGAGAAAACTACAAGTGGAAAGAGAGAGCTGAAGTTGTAGAGTATGAAATATTCTCAGAGGACCCTAAGTTGGTAAAAGAAATCTACAAACTTGCGCAGAAAAGTTCCAGTGATGAAGTACTTGCTAAATTCAACACAGATAAGAAAATTGTAAAAGCGGTTGAACGTACGTATGAAAAAGGAGATAAAGGCATGGCGAAAGTGAAATGGAAGGCAGGGAAATCTTCTGAACTCAAATCAGAGAACAAACGCACAAAATTTACTTTAGTAAAACAACTGCTAGAACCTGGTTATAAAAAGATTAATGAGTCTAGAGGTTATATTATTGCTGACTACCAAGACAAATTGGAAAAAGACTGGATAAGCGAACTAAAATCTAAATACAGCGTAAAAATCATGGATGCAGTATTTAAATCTATGACAAAGTAGTGAAGTACATTTTAGCATTCATATCATTTATTTTCTTTATTGCTTGCACACAAGAGCAAGTTGTAAATAATGAAGATATTCTTCTAGCTAAAATTAGTGACAAAAAATTGTATCTAACTGAGATTGAATCATTGATCCCTGAAAACAGCAATAAAGAAGACAGCAGTAATGTTATCCGTGCTTATGCTGAAAACTGGGCACGTGAAACAGTGATACTCTTAGAAGCAGAAAAAAGTGTTGCTCAGGATATTGATCTTGATAAATTAGTGAAAAATTATAGAGAATCATTATTACGACACAACTTTGAAAAAGAGCATATTGAAGAAAATCTTGAAAGCAAGGTCACAGATGTGCAGATAGAGACGTATTATAATGAGAACAAGGATCATTTTATTGTAACTGATCCTCTAGTGAAGTGCTGGGTGAGCAAAATAGATGGAACTAAAAAAGGCCTTGATAAGTTTTATACAGACTGGAAAAAGGGGAAAAAGGATAAGGTTAAATCCTTCTGTGATGCAAATGCTGAATTTTGCATTTTAACAGACAGTTGGCAATATCTCTCTGAAATAAAAATGTATTTTCCAGAAAAGCTCTTGTCAAAAATAACATTGAAGTCCAAGTCTACATTTAATGGCAATCAGGATGGCTATGAATACTTTTTTTATCTAAAGGACATTATTGAAGCGGGAGAAGTAGCTCCATTGGAAAAAGTTAAAGACAGTATCAGAAAGCTTATTCTTCACCAAAGAAAGACAGCCCTTCTAGATAAGTACAAAGAAGATTTGTACGAGAAAAATTTAAAAAATAAATCTGTAGAATTCTACATACAATAAAGAGATATGCAAAAATCTATTTTCATTTTAACATTCATATTCACATCTCAGTTCCTCTTTGGGCAATCCATAGTGCTGGATAAGGTGATTGCAAAAGTAGGCTCTGAAATTGTACTCCTTTCAGAGGTGGAAGAACAATACGCTTATGCGGCGCAACAAACAGGGACAGATAGTCCTGAATTTAAATGTCAGATTCTCGAGTCTGTCATTGGTCAAAAATTAATCGTTCACCAAGCAAAACTAGATAGCATCTTAGTCAGCAGCGAAGAAGTAGAATCACAACTGGACCAAAGAATTGAAAGTGTCCTAAGACAGATGAATGGCGATGAGGCATTCTTTGAAGATTATTACAAGATGACGACTGAGGATATGAAAGATAATCTCAGAGATCAGCAAAAACAACAAATGCTTGCTGAACGAATGCAAGCAACTCTCATGTCAGACATTACTGTTACTCCTACTGAAGTAATCGCTTTTTATGAAAGCATTCCTCAAGATAGTCTACCCTACCTGAACTCTGAAGTAGAAATAGGTGAAATAGTATATGAGCCAAATGTAAATGAAGAAGAAAGAGAAATTGCACTTAAAAAGGCGCAAGATCTTAGAAAGCAATTAATGGACGGCGCAGATTTTGCATCCCTAGCTACTGAACATTCTGATGATCCGGGCTCCGGTGCTCAGGGTGGAAAACTGGGATTTGCAAAAAGAGGGAGCTATGTCCCAGATTTTGAAGCAGCTGCTTTCTCACTAGGGAAAGACGAAATATCAGAAGTTGTAGAAACTGAATTTGGCTTTCATATTATTCAAATGCTGGAACGCAGAGGAAATAATATCAGCCTAAGACACATTCTGATTAAACCTACAATTACACAAGCAGATCTTGATCAAGCAAAAATAGAACTAGACAGTATACGAAGCAATATCATTGCAGGAAAGATTAGTTTTGGTAGAGCAGTAAGTATGTTCTCTTCAGAATCTGCGCAGAGTAAAAATAACAGTGGCCGGATGTTAAACCCGGCTACTGGTAACACCTTTTTTGAAACTAAAGATCTTCCGACAAATATTTACTTTGAGATTGAGAATCTTAAGCTGCTGGAAATTTCAGAACCCCTTGAATTTAAAACACCGCGTGGAGAAACACAGTATAGACTAGTACAACTGCAATCACAGTCTAAACCACATAGGGCAAGTCTTGAAGAAGATTATTCGAAAATTCAAAACTATGCGAAAGAAAACAAAAAACAAGAATTTTTCTACAATTGGATCAATTCTAAAATGAAAGATACTTTTATAGAAGTAAGTGCAGAATACAATGGCTGTCCTTCATTAGATGCTTATTATAAATAAGTAGATTTTTTAAGCAAGTTTCTTTACCTTTAGAAGGATACGTTTAACTACTTCTAAACTTGGAAACTATGTTTAAACATCTTTTAAAGTTATTTGGCTTCGTCATAATCACCTCATCAATTAGTCTAAATAGTTTTGCACAGGAGACTGAGTATATAGAAGAACAAGAGGATGACTATCTTCCTTTGCTCCCAATAGATAAAAAAATCAATACGCCATATAGTTTTAAAAATGCCCTCATTCGTACTGTCCAGGTAAATACAGATGAGAATGGAAATGATATTCTCAATGATGCTGCAAATGAACCTAGTTTTGCAATGGATATAAATGACCCAAATAGAATGGTCATTGGATGGAGGCAATTTGATAATATTTTAAGCAATTTTAGACAGGCTGGAATTTCATTTAGCCTTGACAAGGGAGAAACATGGAATTACAAAGACCCTATCGAAAAAGGACTCTTTCGTTCTGATCCTGTACTTTCTACAGACCTAGATGGTAATTTCTATTATAACAGTCTGCGAGAGGGATACATTTGCGATGTGTTCAAAACTCACAGTTTAGATGATTGGTCAAATAAGACTTACGCATATGGAGGTGATAAGCAGTGGATGGTAATCGATAAAACGGATCAGCCTTCACAAGGAAATATCTATGCATTTTGGAAATCCGCATTTACCGATTGTCCTAATGGAAATTTTACAAGATCATTTAACGCCGGCACATCCTATGAAGATTGTAGCCTTACTCCGCAGAATATTACGAGAGGGACCTTAGACATAGGCCCAGATGGTGAACTGTATGCATGTGGTGGATTAAGTGGCCAACATGTTGTATTAAAATCAGAAACAGCAAAAGATCCTCAATCTGCAGTTAATTGGGAAACAACCGCAACTGTGGACCTTAAGGGAAGACAAGCCCTGTATGCAGGTCCTAATCCTTCAGGAATGCTAGGACAGGTATGGGTGGCTACTGATCATTCCAATACTGATTCTAGAGGCAATGTATATCTCTTAAGCAGTACAGAGCGCTCTGACAATAATGATCCCGCAGATATTATGTTTTCAAAAAGTGTGGATGGTGGAAATACTTGGAGCGAAGCAAGAAAAATAAATTCAGATAACTCCACTGAGAATTGGCAGTGGTTTGGAACTCTGAGCGTAGCACCCAATGGCAGACTAGATGTTGTGTGGCTAGATACTAGAGATAATCCTGGGACCTTCCTCTCTACATTGTATTATTCCAGTTCTGTAGATGCCGGAGAAACTTGGTCTGCAAATACTCCTCTCAGTGAAGCCTTTGATCCACACTTGGGATTCCCAAGTCAAAATAAAATGGGTGACTACTACCATATGATCTCTACAGATGAAGGGGCACATCTTGCTTGGGCTGCTACCTTTAATGGCGGGCAGGATGTCTATTATAGCTTTATACCAGCTGAACCAGATGTGACGTCAACACTAGATCTTGATGCAAGCTTGTCTATCAGCAATTTGAATGTGTATCCAAATCCAATTTCTGAGTACTCTGTTTTGGAAATATGGTCTAATGAAAATCAATCTGTACACATTCGGGTTATAGATTTATTCGGCCGAACAGTTTTCAATACAAATCAAGTACAGCTTTTATCAGGTAGCAACATTATTCCGTTCAAGCAAATGGAAATGTATAATAAATCACAAGGTGTCTTAATAGTGGAAATCTCTTCAGAAAAAGGGAATTCGATTAGGCACAAAGTGCTGATGGGGCAATAAGGATTAATGTCTGTAGCGTTGCTCGAGACTAGTATTGATATGAAACTTCATCCTTTTTGTAATAATTACACATTTCTCAATATCTCCAATGGACTTCTTTTTACGACATCTCTACTATTCCATAAGCCTATAAGAACAGTCAGTGCAACAATAAAAACAAAGATCCCTAGTATGGGCCACCAGCTAAGATTGTAATCCAATTCGAAAACAAACTTTGCTAACAAATAGCTTCCAACAACGGCCAAGACAATACCTGTCAAAGCTGATAAAATACCTAGAGCTGCATATTCAACTGCATTGATTTTATAGATTTTATTTTCAACGGCCCCTAATGTTCTTAGCAATACGCTTTCTCGGATACGCTGATATTTAGATAGGAATAGTGAACTGATCAATACAATCAAGCCAATCAAAATACTGAATCCAGCCATAAATTTAATGACGTAACTGACCTTGGTAATGATATCATTTAATGTGGCCAGGATACTTCCTAAATCGATCACCGAAGCATTGGGCATTGATTTAACAACGGTATTCCTAAAATCAGCGGTCACTTGTTTATTTGGAGACTTTGTAACTAAAATCATAAACTGTGGAGCGGCCTCCAAAACACCAGTAGGGAAAAGGATAAAAAATCTTGATTCCATTTTTCTGAAATTGATTTTACGAATACTTCCTACATAGGTCTTAATTATAGTGCCTTGTACATTCCATATCAGTTCATCGCCTATTTCTACATTTAAGCCGTCTGCATAACGTTGGTCTAATGAAATCATTATAGAATCCCCTTCATTATAAACACCGGTATAACTGCCCTCTATTAATTCATCATCTGGAGACATCTCTTCACGATAACTCACTCTGGCCTCTCTATTCATAGCCCATCGTCTAGCAGTACGACTCGTATCTTGCATCCAGGCCTTTTTCGATCTTCCTTGCCATCCAGACAACTCCATGGTGACAACAGGTACGTGTTGCGTTACCGGCATGTCAAAAGACTTTGTGATCTTTTCCATTTCATCTTTTTGATCGGTTTCGATTCCAAAAACGATCATATTAGGCTGATTTCCTGCTCCCATATCTTCTACATTCCCTAAGATCAGGCCTTGCAATATAAACAGCAAGGTTAATATTCCCGTTCCTAATCCGATAGAGACTATCAGTGTTTGAGTTTGATTATTAGGACGATAGAGATTTGATAAGCCTTGCCGGAATACAAAGCTTGCATTTCGAGGAAAAAACTTTCGCACACACCAAGTAACTAGTTTTGCTACACCAAAAAGTATCAGGAAGGCAGCTAAAATAGCCAATGTAAATATTCCAGAATCAATGAATGAACCGGAAAGTGAATATAGAAAACCAGCTATCGATAAAACAATCAATACGTAGATAAGCCATCGCAATGGATCCGCTTTTACAGGGTCGTCACTAATTCTCAATGTTTTCAATGGAGAAATATTTCTTACCCCTAACAATGGCCCTAAAGCAAATAAAGTAGTACTCAACATACCCATCAACAATCCCTTGATTATGGCACTCGAAGAGATCGTCATTTTCACTTCATATGGAAGAAATCCTTTAAGGACGATAGGTAAAATGACTTGAATTATACTACCGATAGCGACACCTAAAATGACACTTAATGCACCTAAGACAAATATTTGTAGGAAATAAACCATAAACGCCTCTTCTCCTTTCATTCCTAAACATCGTAATATGGCAATACTTTGCACCTTAGTCTTCACGTATATTAATACACTACTAGCTACACCTATACAGGCTAATAACAATGAGATGAGGGCTACAATATTTAGGAAATTATTCAGATTGGAAAATGCTTCTTGTAAGTTTTCTCTTTGGTCTTCTATGGTGGTGATACGCATCGATTCATTTCTGAATTGCGTTCTTCTTTCCTTTTTCCATTCATCTAGATCTATATCACTATCTATTTTATAGTAGTTTTTATAATTAACTAAACTTCCAGGCTGTATTAATTCAGTGGCAAGCATTTGTTCGCCAGAAATATATACAGATGGAGCAAACGAGGTGCCCGCATCCATACTACCAAAAGCATTCATCAACCGACCATGAATGGGAAAAGTGATAGCGCCTAATTTTATGGAGTCTCCCACATCTAGACCATACTGTATCATCATTCCATCGTCTACTAAGGCATATCTACCTGTTTCATAGCTAGTAGCTGCTGACACCGGCTCTGTTATCAATTTCCCATAATAGGGAAAACTTCCTGTTAATCCTTTTAGCCTAACAAACTGGCTTTCTTGTTTTGAAGGAAGATAAGACATCGAAAATAGCTCTACTTCTGATGAGTGCTCTGAGGTAAGAGAATCTAGAGAAGCGATGAGTAAGTCAGGTATAGGTTTATTGCCACCTACCGTCATATCTGCTCCTAGAAGAGACTTAGATTGGGTTTCTATATCACGAACAAGGTTGTCATTGAAAGAGTTTATGGCTACTAATGCTGCCACGCCCAATATTATAGAAGACATAAAAAGCAACAGCTTAGATCTATCCTTTCTACTATCTCGTATTGCTGTTTTTACAATGAGCGTCCACTTCATACTATCGATGCTGATTGTATAGATTGATCACTTACGATTTTACCTCCCTTGAGTTTTATTATACGATCAGTCTTATTGGCCAATTCTAGATCATGGGTAACAATGACTAATGTAGTCTGTTTTTCTTTGTTTAAATCAAAAAGTAAATTTTCAACGATGAGACCAGTTTCTTCATCTAAATTTCCCGTAGGCTCATCCGCAAAAAGGATTTCAGGATCATTACTAAAGGCTCGTGCCAATGATACTCTCTGTTGCTCTCCTCCAGATAACTGACTGGGGTAATGATGATGGCGTCCACCTAAGCCCACTCTTTCTAAAAGATCTTTAGCCTTTTCTCTAGCCCCTTTTGCTCTTCCTTGCAATTCTAATGGAATCATTACATTTTCGAGCGCAGTTAATGTAGGTAACAATTGAAAATTTTGAAAAATAAAACCCACTTTTTGATTTCTGATTTCAGCTTTTTCGTTCTCGCTCATGATACTTATAGGTTCCTCTACAAGATTAAGGGTTCCACTTGTTGGATTATCAAGACCTGCACACAGGCCCAGCAAAGTGGTTTTACCTGAACCAGATGGACCTACAATCGCTAATATCTCTCCCTTAAATACCTGAAAGTTGATATTATCTAATACAGTCAAATCCTTATTAAGCCCTTTATATGTTTTAAAAATCTCCTTCGCTTCGAGAATCATTGTTTTATTTTATATCGTTAAAACCAAATAAAAGTAAATTCGTTTAAGAATTAACTAAATATTCTATAAATGATCACTAATCAAAGACCTATACTTGATAAACGAATCATTAATAAAGTTAAAGGCGTGTTTCAGATGATTATAAAAAAAATAGACATCCAGTCAATCCTAAAATTCAATAAATGGATAGGCATATATATATTCCTACTCTGCATTTCCTTTTCCGCTTGCAAAGATGAAAAGTCTAAGCAAATTCAACAACAATCAATTGCTAAAGAGCTTGCAACAGAAGTGAAAAAAATGAAAACAGATAATAAAGTGATTCTTTTCTATGGAAATAGCTTGACTGCTGGATATGGATTAGATGAAAACGAATCCTTTCCCTCTCTCATAGAAGATATAATAGACTCATTGGATTTGAAGTATTCTGTTGTAAACGCTGGGCTCAGTGGAGAGACGACCTCAGGTGGACTAAAGCGCATTGATTGGGTGATGAAACAGAAAGTAGATATATTCTTCCTTGAACTAGGCGCAAACGATATGCTGAGAGGATTACCATTAGATCAAACGCGAAAAAATTTATCTGAAATAATCTCTATCGTAAAAGTCAAAAATCCAAAGGTAATAATAGGACTCTGCGAAATGATGGCACCACCAAATATGGGAGACGCCTATGTAAAAGAATTCACCAAAATTTATAAAGACTTATCAGCATCTTCCGGAGTGATATTAATACCATTCCTTCTTGATGGCGTTGTAGGTCATGAGGATTTAATGTTAAAAGATGGTAAACATCCAAATGCAAAAGGACAGATGATTGTAGCCAAAAATATTTGGAAATCTCTAGAGCCAATGTTGTAGTATAATAACAAATGCAGAATTGGATTTCAATTTCTTTTAAGCAA
>CALCMJ010000167.1 GCA_937967615.1 uncultured Saprospiraceae bacterium | reverse complement strand
CACTAGGAAATAATGACATTTTGAGAGCCGGTATATATAATGATCCATATACAGACAGAGCCAATGAAATAAATGGAGGTAACGAGGGTCTTTTCCCTTTCCACAGACCTACATGGGATCTAGATATGGATGGAACACCAGAAACTGACGAGTCTTCACCTTGGGACTGGTGGGATCCTGTTGTTTGGTCTACTGCGCCTTTGGGTCAAGCTACACTTGATGGTATGGGCGAACCATGTGAAGGAATTCCAATGGAATTTTGCAATTGGGATATTATCTCTAGAGCAAATAATCCTGATATGACATTTGAAAAAGCAGATGCTTATATTGATACAATTATGAATTACTTTGCACCTAGAGCTTGTTTAGCTTTAAACCTTCCTGAGTGTGCACAACTCTTTTCAAATACGGAAGATTTAATTGATGATAGCTCTTTAGTAAGTATCTCTCCAAACCCAGCTAGCGATCAAGTAATCGTCAAGTCAGAGGGTGAGAATATTTTAAAATTAGAAGTAGTTGATATAGAAGGAAGACTAGTATTCTCGCAAAAAGAGATTAATGCCGAGTATTATGAATTCCAAAGAAAAGATTTAAAAGATGGCATCTATTTATTTAAGACTTACTTTGAAAAAGGCGTCTTGACTAAGAAAGTCATTTTCCAAAACTAAATACAAAATGAAAAATTGCCTCAGAATATTCTGGGGCTTTTTTTTGTCCAAAAAAAATGCTCTGCTTTTAAAAAGCAGAGCATTTTGTATTTTATAGATATAATCTTATCCGTCTTCCAAAGCAGCAGCTCCACCAACTATCTCAAGGATTTCATTTGTTATGGATTCTTGTCTTGCTTTGTTATAATTGATCTTAAGTTCTTTTAGAAGTTCTTTCGCATTTTCAGTTGCTGAATCCATTGCTGACATTCTAGCTCCGTGTTCAGATGCATGATTATCTAGACAATATTTACGGAAACTTGTTTGAAGAATACTAGGAATGAGTTTTTCCAAAAGTTCCTCTTTACTTGGCTCAAAGATATAATCTGCATTGTGCTTCTTCTCCTTTGTTCCTTCTACTACTGGTAACTTTTCCACAGGTAAAAATCGAACACAGGTAGGATACTGTACTACAGGATTTTTAAATCTACCATAGCAAACATATACTTCATCATAATCTCCTAAAATGAATGCATCCATAAGTCCTTGAGACACTTTAGATACATTATCAAAAGAAAGATCATCAAATAGACTTATGTGATCCTTGATAAATGCAGATTCAGGATATGTTCTTTTCAATGCGTCATAACCTTTCTTTCCAACAGTAAGGATTTTACAATTACCACTATCGAGAAAAGGTTTATAATCTTCTTCTATTTTCTTTATCGCCGCTTTTACCACATTCGTATTAAACGCACCACATAAACCTCTGTTTGAAGTAATCACAACGATGGCTACATTTGTTTTTTCTCTTTCTTGTCCAAAAGAAGTAGACGCACCTCCCTCAATATTTGATAATATGTTTATCATCATTCTATTGAGGCGATCAGCATAAGGACGCATTTCAGTAATTGCTTGCTGAGCTTTTCTAAGCTTAGCAGCAGAAACCATTTTCATAGCACTGGTAATCTGTTGTGTTGACTTAACAGATCCAATCCTTTCTCGTACTTCTTTTAATTTACCACTCATCTTTTATTTCTTATATCTACTTACCATATCAGCAGCTAATTTCTTAACAGTCTCAAGAGCCTCAGGATCTAACTTCCCTGATCTAAATGAATCTAATACATCTTGATGCCCAGTTTCCAGTTGTGTTAAAAAGTCTGCTTCAAATTCTCTTACTTTATCTACTGGAACATCTTTTAAAAGTCCTTGTGTTCCAAGATAAATTATCGCCACTTGCTTCTCCACTGATACTGGAGAATATTGTGGTTGTTTAAGTATTTCAACATTTCTTTTTCCTTTTTCAAGTACAGAAAGTGTTGCTGCATCTAAGTCAGATCCAAACTTTGAAAATGCCTCAAGCTCTCTAAACTGAGCCTGATCTAGTTTCAATGTTCCAGATACTTTCTTCATAGATTTTATCTGTGCAGAACCCCCTACTCTTGATACAGAGATACCTACGTTAATTGCTGGTCTGATACCTGCATTAAATAGATTTGACTCTAAGAATATCTGCCCATCTGTTATGGATATTACGTTAGTAGGAATATATGCAGATACATCACCTGCCTGCGTCTCAATGATAGGTAGAGCGGTTAACGAACCTCCTCCTTTTACGATACCTGCTTTTTTTAAAGATTCAGGCAAATCATTCATCGTCTGAGCGATGGCGTCATCATCAATCACCTTTGCAGCACGTTCTAACAATCTACTGTGTAGATAAAATACATCACCCGGATATGCCTCTCTTCCTGGAGGTCTTCTAAGAAGAAGGGATACCTCTCTATATGCTACTGCCTGCTTTGATAAATCATCATAGATGATCAATGCTGGCCTTCCTGTATCTCTAAAAAATTCTCCAATTGATGCTCCAGCGAATGGTGCATAGAATTGAAGTGGTGCAGGATCAGAAGCTGATGCTGATACAATAACTGTATAAGCCATTGCTCCGTTGTCTTCTAAGACTTTAGCAACTTGTGCAACTGTAGATGCTTTTTGTCCTGATGCAACATAAATACAGTATACAGGTTCTCCTCTATCGTAAAATTCCTTTTGATTTAGAATTGTATCTACAGCGATGGCAGTTTTTCCTGTTTGTCTATCGCCAATGATAAGCTCTCTTTGTCCTCTTCCAATAGGAATCATCGCATCAATTGCTTTGATACCAGTTTGCAAAGGTTCTGTTACTGGTTGTCTGAAAATTACACCAGGTGCTTTTCTTTCCAGAGGCATCTCATAAAGATCTCCACCTATAGGACCTTTCCCATCAATAGGTTTCCCCAATGGGTTTACTACCCTTCCTGCAAATTCGTTACCTACATTTATTGATGCGATCCTTCCTGTACGTCTTACAGTAGATCCTTCTTTTATATTATCACTAGCACCCAAGAGTACAACCCCTACATTATCTTCCTCAAGGTTCAAAACGATAGCTTGAACTCCTGTCTCAAATTCTACAAGTTCCCCTGACTTTGCTTTTGTCAATCCGTACACACGAGCAATCCCATCACCAACTTGAAGTACAGTTCCTACTTCTTCTAGTTCAGATTCAGTCTTGAATCCTGAAAGTTGTTGTTTAAGTATTGCGGATATCTCATCGGGTTTGATACCAATCATAACATTTAATTTTGTCTGTTTTTAAAAATCTTTTACGTACTCGTTCCCTACAAATTCCTTTCTCAGTTTAGCCAGTTTATGTGATACACTGGCATCGTATAATTTATCCCCTACCTCTATTATAAATCCACCAATAATATCTGGATTTACAACAGTAGATATTACCACACTTTCATCCGTCACATTGCTTTCTAATAATTTTGACTTAATCGCTTCAAGTTTCTCATTACTTAGAGGTGTTGCAGTTACAAGTTTTACCTCAGTAATCTTTTTATGCACTTTGTATTGCGTCTCAAATGTTTTTACAATCTCTGGAAGGAGATCCTCTCTTCCCTTTCTCAAAACGATATCTATAAATCCTTTAGATAGAGGATCTATTTTTCCAGTAAACAGAGCATCTAGTACTTTCTGTTTCTTGTCTTTACTTATGATAGGACTTTTAAGCATAAGCACTAGGTCTCTGCTTTTCATGCTTTCAGTAAGTCCTAACATGTCAGTGCGGATAGTCTCAACATTCTGTCTTTCCAGAGCAAGATCCAAAAGAGATTTGGCGTATGTAGATGCAATTCTGTGTACTGACATTCCTAGTTAAGATTAAATTCGTCAACTAATTTATTGACAAAGCCTTCTTGTTCTGGATTGCCTTTCAATTCTTTCTTCAAAACTTTTTCCGCTATATCCAAAGCCATGATACCTACTTTGTTTTTTACTTCAGTAAGTGCAGCATTCTTTTGGTTATCTATCTCTATTTTGGCATCCGTTAATATCTTTTTTGTTTCTGCTTTTGCTTTATCTTTTGCTTCGTTCACTATTTTAGAACCAGACTCTTTTGCTTCTCTAAGCATGATTGCTCTTTCTTCTCTTGCTTCCACTAATAGCTTTTCGTTTTCAGCTTTAAGGTTTGCCATTTCTTCCTTAGCTTTCTTTGCTTCATCTAAGGCTTCTTGGATAGTTGTTTCTCTATCTTTCAATGCACTTGCGATAGGGCGGAAAGCCATCTTACCAAGGATATACCAAAATGTAAGGAAGATAAGTGACGTCCAAAGGATCAGACCTAAGTCTGGTTTTATCGGAGAAAAATCAAGCAAGACAATATATAACATATCTTAAGTTTTCTTTTTAAATAAAATTGCAGAGCAGTGGACCATCCGTCCTCCTGCTCTTGCAATTGAATAAATTAATTATCCTACGAAGAAGGATAAAAGTATTGCGATAAGTGCAGCACCCTCTACCAAGGCAGCCATCAAGATCATATTTGCTCTGATGTCTCCTACAGCTTCAGGTTGTCTTGCAATGGCTTCCATTGCTTTTGCACCGATATTACCAATACCGATTCCTGCTCCAATTACTGCTAATCCAGCGCCAATTGCGGCTAAACTTCCAGTCATGTCAATTGAGTTTATATTAAAAAATAAAAAATAAAAATCTTATCAATGATGGTGCTCCTCTATTGCAGCACCAATATATGAGGCAGTCAATATCGTAAATACGAATGCCTGAATGAATGCTACCAATAACTCGATAGCCATCATAAACAAAGTTAATGCTGCTGAAGGTATTACCATACCCCATCCCGCAGCTGAGTTAGCTCCATTTTTACCAAATATAAAAATCAAGCCTACAAAGATCACGATCACCATATGCCCCGCTGTCATGTTCCCAAAAAGACGAAGCATCAGAGTAAGTGGCTTAACAATGAAATTTCCCATCATCTCTACTGGAGTAACAATCACTTTTACCCAACCAGGTATTCCTGGCATGTTAAAAATATGCTTCCAATAGTCTCTATTCCCATTTATGGAAGTCACTACAAAAGCAACTATTGCAAGAACAAAGGTTACAGATAAGTTTCCTGTCACATTGGATCCTCCAAAAAATGGAACTTGACCAAATAAATTCAAACCTAGGATGAAAAAGAAAAGTGCCATAAGAAGCGGAAGGAATTTTTCCCACTTTTTACCTAAGAAAGGTTTCGCAACTTCATCCTGAATAAAAACAAACATCGTTTCCATAAATCCCTGAACTCCTGTAGGAGCAAGTCCTTGTCTGTTAGCGTATGCTCTTGCTACTTTTCTGAATAACCAGAAAAGAAACAGGCAAACCAGCAACATACTTACTACATTCTTCGTCAAAGAAAAATCTGTAAACGAAGTCATTCCTCCTCCAAATAATCCTCCATCTAGAGTACTTTTACTATCAACCTTATAGACTTTTCCTCCATCACAAAGATAGAGTTGGTCTTTTTTCTTTCCATTTGCTTGCACCTCTACCACAGGGTAAACACTATGACTACCGTCTTTCAAAGGAACTATACCATTTCTGTCAAAATTCCCTACAATTCTTCTTGCAGAACCTTCTACTAAAACATAACCCTTATAAGCAACACTTCCATTTCCATGTGAGTCCGCTTTGAATTTACCTGATGAAAATACATCTAATTTTGACCCTCCATCTGCATCCTTGTGGGTATACAAGAAACATGGTAGTGGAATTTGAAGTGGACCTATGCTATATACGTTCTGATCACTAATATGGTGGAAGGCAACAGCACCTGGATTAAATTCAGCAGAATGATCATGGACCATATGGCCACATGCGTTCATATGACCGGCATGTCCATCGTCATGTGCAGCATGTCCTTGATCTCCGTGACTATGTCCAGAGTGGTCTCCTTGTGCGTGATTATGGCCACTGTGATCTCCTTGGGCATGATTGTGTCCCTCATGACCCGTTTGTTGTTTACTTTGTGTCGTTCCATGGTTATGTCCAGAGTGATCTCCTTTCGCATGATTATGCCCAGAATGATCTCCATGGTCATGATTATGGCCCTCGTGATTTTGTTGCGTTGTGTGTTCATTCGTCTGTTTGTTATCATGCTGTTGGGCATAAACAAAACTCACCATTGAAATGAAAAGAAAAATGAAACTTAGTTTGCGCATATTATCTCGTCTAAATTCGCAGCAAAGGTAAAATTATATGGATAGAAAGCCCTATATGACTAGGGTTTTTTGCAGATAATCCAAGGTTTTTTATAGAATTTTACATTTAGGAGCTAGGACTATCTCCGCCTACTAAACATACAGGATATTGCTAAAGCGCATCATTCAGATATTTTTTACCGAGCAGTCTAAAAATCTAGAATAATTCACTCCCAATTTTACTTAATTCAAAATTTTAAAGACCCTAGGACAAGGACTCAAATACAACAAGAAAAAAGAGTTAACATCTCTGCTAACTCTTCCTATTTTTAGATTTTATAATGCTATTACCTAGCTATTGCTGTGGCTCTCTTTTCCCTGATTACTGTGACTTTCACTTGGCCAGGATACTGCATTTCATCTTGAATCTTTTGCGAAATCATAAATGCAAGATCATCTGCAAAGGCATCTGTAACCTTATCACTCTCTACAATAACTCTCAGCTCTCTTCCTGCCTGAATCGCATATGCTTTTTGCACGCCCTCATATCCCATCGCAATGTCCTCTAACTCACCTATACGCTTTAAGTAACTATCAAGAATTTCTCTTCTTGCTCCTGGTCTTGCGCCTGAGATTGCATCACAAGCTTGGACGATAGGAGAAATGATATTGTTCATTTCAATTTCGTCGTGATGGGCGCCTATAGCATTCAATACGACTGGATGCTCTTTATGCTTTTCAGCCATTTGCATACCAAGTAAAGCATGTGATAATTCTGACTCTTCTTCAGCTACTTTTCCAAGATCATGTAAGAGCCCTGCTCTTTTCGCAGTCTTAATTTGGCTTTTACTCAGTCCAAGTTCTGCAGCCATCGTAGAACATAGATTTGCAGTTTCCATGGAATGTTTCAGTAGGTTCTGCCCATAAGAGGATCTGAAACGCATTCTTCCTACCATCCTTACTAGATAAGGATGAAGACCATGGATATCAAGATCAATCACTGATCTTTCTCCTATTTCTACAATTTGCTCTTCTAGTTGTTTCTTTACTTTAGCTACAGTCTCTTCAATTTTAGCTGGGTGTATTCTTCCATCAGCTACTAATCGCTTTAGAGATAATCTACATATTTCTCTGCGTATAGGATCAAAACTAGAGATTATGATTGCTTCTGGCGTGTCATCCACAACGATCTCAGCCCCTGTAGCTGCTTCTAGTGCACGTATGTTACGTCCTTCTCTACCAATGATCTGCCCTTTGATATCATCTGAATCAAGATTAAATACAGAAACTGTATTCTCAATGGTATACTCAGCACACATTCTTTGTATACTTTCTATGATGATTTTTTTTGCTTCTTTATTTGCATTCGCTCTGGCCATATGAATGATTTCCTTCTCAATGGACATAGCGTCAGTTTCTGCCTTAGCTTTTACTGCCTCTAAGAGTTGGTCTTTGGCTTCTGCTTCTGAAAGCATAGCTACTTTTTCTAAGGCCTTGATGTGCTTCTCGTTTGCTGTATCGAGTTCATCCTTTTTCTTCGCAATAATTTTCAATTGCTTTTCTAAATTTTCACGAACAGATTTTATCTCTGTTTCCTTGTGTTCAAGAGTATCTAGGTCTCTCTTTACATCTTTCTTTTTTTGATTCAGATCTTTTTCCATAGAAACAACCTGCATTTCCCTTTCCTTTAATTCAACCTTATGATCAGCTTTGTATGTTTCAAACTCTGATTTGAATCTGGAAAATTTCTCTTTTGCTTCTTGAATCTTCTTTTGTTTGATGGATTCGTTTTGCGATTTTGCCTTTGCTAAAACTGATTTTGCTTTGCTTTCCGCATCTCCAATTTTTCTATTTGCAGTAGCTTCTGCTTCCCTCAATGTAAGGTCTGCTCTTTTATTTGCTTCTTCGATCTTTCCTTGCGAGGCTTTTTTTACAGACATATTAACTCCTAGATACCCCAGGACTGCTCCTACTACTGCTGCGACGATCGCATAAATTCCTATCTCTCCCATATATTATATAGTTTAAGTAAAATGAACTCTTACGCCCATTTCAAAATGAAAAAATATAAAGAAGAGGTATTAGACAGCTTTTTCCAGACTATCCTGGATTTCTGCTATTTTAGTTAGAACAGATTCTTTGTCAATCGTTTTTTTGGTGTTATGTAGATCAAAAGCGTAGGAAATGAGGGCCATAGAAATTGTATCAATTTTTTCTAGGTCTTTATAGTTAGACCTATACCCAGATACACGTTCGTTTATCTGGCTTTCAATAGTAGCTAGATTCTTTAGCTCACTATCCGGTAATTTTATCGGATATACTTTACCAGCTACTTTGATATGTGTTGAATGTAACTCTTTCTCCATCACTCTATTCCAAAATTTTTAAGCAACTATCAATCTCTTGTACGTATCCTTCCAGTTCTTGCTTTATTTGATCAATATGCGTTTGACTAAAATCTGTATTGGTAATACCAATAGCTTCCGCTGTTCTGTTTTCACTGAGATTATTCTTTAACTCAGCATTCTCTTCTTTAAGCTGTGTATTCTCCGTCTGTAAATACTCCATCTTCATGCGTATTTTTCTTACAGTCAATTCAAGTTGGTTAAGCTTGGATAATACATCTAGCATATTCAAAATTACTCAAATAATTGGAAAAAAGCAGTATTTACTTCCTGATGGTGGCTGAAAGCTCTTTTTCAAAAGTCTTGCTCAGATGGCTCATAACCTTATCTATATCCTTGTCTTTCAAGGTTTTAGACTCATCTTCAAATACAAACCTCACAGCATATGACTTTTTATTCTCTCCCAAATGGTCAGAACTTCTGTAAATGTCAAAAAGACTCACATTCTTCAGGATCTTACTATTCGCCTGCCCAACGATACTCAAAATGTCACCAAACTGGACATTTTCATCAATAACAAGTGCCAGATCTCGCTTTGAAGAAGGAAATTTACCTAAATCTTCAATACGTAGTTTTGACTCTTTGTGCTCCGCTAGTAAATTTTCAAATCCTAACTCTGCTACAATTACCGAATCGTTTAGTCCCATTTTCTCCTGAATATCTCCGCTTACCTCACCTAATATTCCTAGTAATGTTTCATCATTATAATATGCCAAAGCATAAGAAAAACGGGAATCCTCTTTTTCTTCACATCTAATTTTCTTCAGTCCCAATTTTGTGCAAAGCCCTTGAAGAGCAGATTGCACATGACTTAACTCCACTTGTCCTGACCCAGCATTTGCCCAAGTTTCTTTTTTTGCATCTCCTTTTACAAAGAAACTGAGAAACTCTTTTTCTATAAATCCATCTCCGTTCCTTTTATAAGACTTAGCAAACTCATAAAAATGACAATTGTTCTGTTGGTGGTTTTGATTGTGTGCAACACTTTTTAGTCCGCTTAGAACAACATCTGGACGCATTATATCTAAATGAATGTTAGATGTATTATTAATAAATACAAGTTCATCATCAGAACTTCCAATCATCTCCTTTACTTCTCTAGACTCCATTAGGGATAAACCCATCATTTCATTCCAGCCGCGTGCGCTCAAATAGTTTGATATGCTTTGTCTGAATTGATTCTTTGATGGATATTCAGAAAACTGAATTGTAGATTGTATCTTCTCTGGAATGGCAACTTTATTAAAACCATAAATTCTTAGAATCTCTTCAATTAAATCAACCTCCCTAATGACGTCCGCCTTGTTCGTTGGTACACGTACTCTAATTCCTGCATCATCTACAGGAACAATTTCCATTTCCATGGAATTCAGAATTTGGTGTACAATGTCCTTATTAATTTCTTCTCCTATAAGCGCATTAACTCTTTGATATCTTAAATGAATTTCTACAGGCGCTATTTTCTTAGGATAGACATCTACTATATCTGAGCTAATTTTCCCACCAGCATGTTGCATCAGTAAACTGGCGGCTCTCTTTAATGCAAATTCTGTCTGATTAGGATCACTTCCTTTTTCAAACACTTTCGCAGCATCTGTCCTTAACTGATGTCTTGTGCTTGTTTTACGGAGTGACAAGGCAGAAAAATGCGCTGACTCTAAAAATATATTTTTTGTATGCTCAGTCACTCCTGAATTTATACCTCCAAACACACCAGCGATACACATTCCCTTTTCTTTGCCATCACAAATCATCAAATCTTCAGAATGCAATTTTCTCGTCTGTTCATCCAGAGATAAAAACTCTGTCCCTTCTGCTAGATTTTTTACAATGATCTTTTTCTCTGAAATTTTATCTGCATCAAAGGCATGCAAAGGCTGCCCGAGTTCGTGCAAAATATAATTTGTGATATCTACTACATTATTTATAGGTCTTACCCCTATCGCTTTCAGATGATCTTGCATCCATTGCGGTGATGTACCTACAGTTATATTTGATATCGTAACTCCAGTATACCTTGGGCATCCTAGTTCATTTTCTACTACCACTTCAATGGGGTAGGAATTTGATTCCACATGAAAGGCTGATACATCTGGAACATTTACAGTTGCTGCTTCATTGATATTCACTTTTATATACGCAGCTAGATCTTTTGCGACACCTAGGTGTGATGTTGCATCAGAACGATTAGGTGTTAGGCCAATATCAAATACAATATCTTTCTTTAAATTGTAATGTTCCGCAGCTGGTGTTCCCACGACTGCAGAATTATCAAGTACAACTATTCCATCATGATCATCGCCCATCCCTATTTCATCTTCAGCACAGATCATTCCTTCGCTCACTTCTCCACGTATCTTTCCTTTTTTAATTTTAAAAGGCTCCCCGTTTAGAGGATGCAGGGTACAACCTATAGTTGCAAGCAATACTTTTTGTCCTGTAGCAACATTAGGAGCTCCACAAACAATTTGGAGTGTATTTTCTGTACCTGTATTTACCTTACAAAGTGAAAGTTTATCTGCATTTGGATGTTTCTCACAACTCACTACTTCTGCAATAATCACTCCCTCCAAACCTCCAGGGATAGATTCCACTTCCTGCACGCCTTCTACTTCAAGACCAATGTTTGTAAGAATCTCGCTAATCTCCTGAACAGGCATGTCCAGGTTTATATATTTTTTCAGCCAATTAAGGGATATGTTCATCTGCTCTGCTATACTTAGTGCCCAAAGATAAATAAAGGAGTGGATAGCTAATAGCTCAGGCAGAATAATGTTTTAATTGTAGCGAGTGGAAGATTCTTGGCTTAAAAGAATGTTTAGGATATGCTCATAGTTTCCCTAGAACCCATATCCTGTATGGATGCCAAAACTGATATGTGTTTCTTCCTCGTCAATCGCATATTCCACAAGAGGACCTATATGCATGCCTCCTACTTCAAATTCATAAGACAGTTCCATGTGAAAAGAAAAAAATGATTCTGCATCCTTAGTCGCCTATGTAGCAATCCCAGGAGAAATACTCAATACAAATTTTTTGTAAGGCCTCGCACTCAGCACTATTCCATAGTTCAGATGTTTGTGCTCAAATACATATTCTGTTCCCAGTCCTATCCCATACCTTGCATCTGCAAAGTAGTGCAGATAATGAAAGTGCAAACCATATGCTGTTTCTTTTTCACCAGGAAAATATACAAATAGGTGTGCCAGACCCAATTCATTCGCATGGTGGTCATGCTCATGGTGGGAGTGGTCATCATGATCGTGGTCATGATCATGATCGTGGTCATCTGTTTGCGCTTGTAAACTAAAGCTTAACAGTAGTAAAGGCAACAGTTTGACTATTATTTTCATATAAGTTTTCTATTCAGAAAGATGTACTTGTGCCGCTTGTAGGACTCCATCAGGACCACTGACGAATGCAACAACTTCCAAATCTTCAATCTTCCACAGACCATCTTCTTCTGGGACTTCAAAACTAAAGGTATTGGAATAATTTTGGCCTACATCAATTCCTGCACCTAATGCATTTCCACTCCATTCTGTCAACATCGTTCTTAAGACATGCTTGTGTGTAAATTCTTCAATTACTACAGAAACATCTTTTTGAACATCAACAATGTTATTTTCAGTAATTACGATGCTTATTTTTAAATCTTCCTGAACTTGTTCTCTTCCAATTACGCTGACATCTATGGTTGCAGTCCTATTGCTAGAGCTATATGCAGAACTTAATACAATGTCCACTTTAGGTTCTTTTTCCAATTCTTGGAGAACATAGGTATTCCAACTATCTACGTCATAAATAGCCAATGCATTTTGATCAGGGAAGTGAGTTCTATTTATAACTGCACATGGCTTTGCGAAGATTCCAAACGATTCTTCAATCTTTTGTGAAAACTGCGTTCTAAAATCATACTTAGATCCAGAGACAGGTTCTGTAAGCAAGTCTCCATGTATACCTACGCCTACTATCTTTCCAGGAAATAGCTGAATGAGTTCATCCAACTTAGCACTTCCTTTAGGGCAATTAGGGCAACTTACGCCGGTTAATTCTTCGAGTAAAATAACCCTGTCTGAAACTGGAATTTTAAAATCAGGTACAACTACCATTTGCTCCTCACAAGAGAACAGCAAACAAATTAAAAACGTATAAACAATTAAATTTTTCATCTTTTAATTTTAAAATGTTGAACTAATGGTAAACTGAACCCCACTGAACGCTGGTTCTAATCTACAAATTCCACCTGTACAAACCACCCCTTCCACTTGCTTAACATAACTAAGACCAAAGCGGTTTGAAGCGTGCGTATAAAACACATCAAATCTTGGATAATGTAATGATAACTTTTCTCCAGTATCTTCATCTTTAGGTGAATTCTTGCCTGGACTTGCATTAAACATATCAGAAACAACAAAGGACCACCCTGGCACTAGATTATATTCCAGTTGCGCAAACAACCAATCTCCATAATCTTGTTTCGTGTCGCCATCAGCGCCTACTTTCATATATTGTATTTCTGTCCGTAATGATTTCTTTCTTGTAAATCTGTATAGAAAATCTACATAGGGAACTATCGTTTCTATGTTAGGTACATCTGGTTTGACTTCGTACACTTCCTGATTATAATTTTGCATTTGGAATCCAGTTTTGATCTGCCATTTCCTTTTGTATTTATAATTAAATTCAGTAAAAAATTCACGGTATAACAATCCTCCATCTAGATCAGTAATGTTAGACATATTAAAGAGGACCGTTGACTTTCTACTAAACGCATATCTAATATCTCCTTGAAAAGCAAGTTCGCTCAGGTCCTGCGTAGCTGGCGAATACCTTGTTGTTAACCGGTAGGTATTTTGCCTATTCATAGGTGGCAAGAAATTCATGATGCCATCATTTAGCATCAGCCTAGGATCTGCTCTCAGATTAAAACTCTCAGTGCGTTTTCCTTCTATTGTTATCCCAAGTCCATTTGCTGCATAGCTAAGGCTAGAATAGAACACACTTCCAGACTTCTTGACATACGATCCTGTTATTGTTTCTCCTATAAAATTCTCTCGTGTTGCAAATGGATCATTATACAGATCTGAAGACTTCAAAGCCGATTCTACATACCATACAAATTTTCCTGCATTCAAAGTATTGAATATAGAACCTACATAATTATTATAAACGGGCTTGGGCCTTTGTCCGTCAAAATTTGTGTAGCCTGTTAGAATACCTATTATCCCTTTCATAGTCTCATCATCCAATGTCCTATTCACCATCCCTATCCCCGGAGCTAAAGTTACACCAGCCTCTTCAAAATTATGGAAACCTTCTATTGCTGCACCTTTTATAACACTCGGATAGGCATCAAAAATTAATTTCTGTCTTCCTGTAAACGCCTTTGCCTGCCAGTCATCATTAAAGTCATAGGTCACTCTAGCGCCATAAAGCGCATTATCTATAAACAGAGGTCTCTCCTCATATGCTCTATATATTATACCAGAGCCTATCTGATCATAGATATGTCCTACAGTAAATCCAAACTTTTCTATCTTCTTAGAAATAAACCATCTTCCTATCCCCTGGTCAGTAAATGAAAAATTGGGATTTCTAAGATTAGAATTATTAAATTGGTCAAATCTTAAGCCCATATCAAAACCGTTGACCGAGTATTTCAGATCAAGCCAAGATTGTGCCCCAAACAACTGTCTGTCATATTGAGGAATGTTAGCAGCTCCTATCAAAGAATCTCTCAGAAAGAAGTTAGCCTGAGACTGAAACCCCCCAGAAAACCTACCTGTTTCTTGTGCTATCCCAGGAACAACAAAACAAAGTGTCACACACAGGACAGTTATAAATTGTCTAAAAGTCATGTATTCTATTTTTTAGCTCACAATCCTCAGTAAATAAACGTGTTAAAAGCCGTTAAAATCACGTTAAACAATGTACCGGCCTTTCATTCTATACGTCATTAGAATAGATTGCATAAGTTTGTAAGACTAAATTTAAACAAATGAACATATTTAAAGCCTTCTTTACCCTATCTATTGTCATCGCAATGTCATCTTTTGTCGCGCTAGAGAACAATACATTCCCTTCAGTTAAACTTAAGACATTGGACGGTAAGTCTGTTGATATTCAGGATTACCTAGGAAAAGACAAGCCAGTCGTTGTATCATTTTGGGCATCTTGGTGCGCACCATGTAAGAGAGAATTAGATGCGATTGCAGACCTATATCCAGATTGGCAAGAAGAATATGGAGTTGAGGTAATTGCAATTACTATAGATAATGCAAGAGGAATGGCAAAGGTCCCTGGGATCATAGAATCCAAACAATGGGATTACACAGTTCTAGCTGACACTAAGCAGGACCTTCAGAGAGCATTGAACTTCCAGACTATCCCACAAACATTTGTATTAGATGGTAATGGCGAGATTGTTTACTCACATAATGGCTATAACCCTGGCGATGAAGTTGAGTTAGAAGACGTGCTTGCAAAAATGAAAAAGTAAGAATTTTAATTACGATATATATA
>CALCMJ010000166.1 GCA_937967615.1 uncultured Saprospiraceae bacterium | reverse complement strand
TTAGCTAAAGGCGAAGTACATATTGAACCAAATCCAAATAATGGAAGCTTCGATCTAGACATTACATCTGAGGATCCTATTAAAAATGGAAGATTTACTTTATACGATGCTAATGGTAAAAAAGTGTATTCGTGCCCCATTGATAACATGTCTAGTAAAATCAATGTTGATCATATTCTAAATGGAACTTATTTTTACAACTTTAATTGTACGTCAATTCGCAAAACTGGGAAACTGGTCGTTATAAGGTAAATAAATCGCACATGCGTTTATCGGTTTCTCTTTTGATTCTTTTCATGCCACTTATTGGCCTAGCACAATCTGGCTCATACCCCCCAGGTGGAACTCAAGGAAGCCCAGGATCAGGACTTTCAATAATTTTTGGAAATTCAGATAGTCTAGAGGCCAACTACTTCTCAATAGAAGATCCAAGTTTAAAACAAGAAGTTGATTTCCTTAAAGAAATGCCAGCAACTGCTCAGTATGATCCCATCAAGCTGCAGACTATTGATCATGTAAATCTAGGGAACGCAGGTTCGTCTGCCTTCCCTATACATTATTCGTGGAATCCAAATATCAATTTTGATCTTGGATATCATCAGTACGATATTTATAAAAAAAACTTAAAGAATACAAGAATTATAAAAACAAATACCCCACTTTCTAATTTAGGGTTTTCTCCAATTTCAGGAAGAGAAAACTTTGTTGTAGATGCATTCTTTAGCAACTCCTATAAAGAGCAACTTACAATGAATGTAGATTATAAGAGAATAAACCAAAATGGATATTTTCAGAATCAAGCTACAAAAAGTACGAATGTGGGCTTCCATTTATACTGGAGTCCAAAATCCTCTTATAGCGCATTGTTAAGCTTTTTTGTTAATAATAATAACGAAGGGCAAAACGGAGGTATTACTACTGACACTTTATTTGGAATTGATTTTTATGAAAATCTTATTACAATCCCCGTCTTCTCCACGGATGCATCTGCAAGATATCAAAACCGAGCATATGTACTGAATCAATATTATTCTCTTACAAGAGACTCATCATTAGTTCATTTCGACATTCATCATCAGATTGAGTATGAAAGTGGGTATTACAGATACTTTGACAATACAATTGGTGAGATGGAATACTTTCAATACCCAAACTTTTTATCCGATGAAAGAGGTATTAGACACATTGTGAATTATAAACATTTGAAAAACGATATAGATTTCACTACTACTTTGAACAAGGATATTGAATTACGATCTGGTATATCCCAAAATTATTATTCTACTGATGATGAACTTGTAAATTATTCAGTAAA
This sequence comes from uncultured Saprospiraceae bacterium, assembly GCA_937967615.1. Lineage (GTDB taxonomy): Bacteria > Bacteroidota > Bacteroidia > Chitinophagales > Saprospiraceae > CALCMJ01. The sequence continues at coordinate 9,170 of CALCMJ010000166.1, read as the reverse complement.
TGAAATCTCCGCATTTGGTAACTTAAATGTCAAGTTATACGATCGTTTTAATTTATCAACAAAGTTACAAATAGGTTTAATCAATAATAATGGAAATCTTTCATTTGAATCTAAAGCTTTATTAAAACTACCAGGGTCAAACCTACTGGAAGGTGGATTTAATTTTTCCAGATATGCTTCCAGTTACTTACAAAGAAACTTAACTATCACACAAAATCAGATTTGGGCAGATGAATATAATAAGCAGATAGAAACAGAAATTTGGGCATCCATTTACTTGCGTAAACTAAAAACAAAGATTACAGGTTCTCAAATGTTGCTAGACAATAAAATATATTTAATTTCCAATCAAAGTTATTTTCAGGATGACGAAATCCATTCTTTTTCAAAGATGATTATTGAGAATAAGATTGATTTCAAAAGACTGCATCTAGAGAATACATTTTTACTTCAAACTTTTTCAAATAACATATTCAATTTACCTGGGTTTTGGGCTAAAAATATTTTCTATATTAATTTAGACTTATTTGGAGATGTTGTGGATTCAAATTTTGGAATTGAATCCAGACTAACTCCTGAAAGAGATGCAAGATTTTATCATCCCATCCTCGGGGATGTTTTTTCAACTACTGAAAAATTCGAATTTTATCCGGACATTTCACTTTTTGGAGTGTTTGATGTCAACGACTTCAGAGTATTTATCAGAGCTGAGAATTTTTCCTCAGTTTTAGATAATGCAAAACACTATCATTTTCTAGCATACCCACAAAATGAATTTAAAATCAGATTTGGATTCAGATGGCTGCTAACGAATTAAAAATTGTAATTCGGGCTAAGAACGTTATCGAGACTTCCATCAAAATAAAACTCTGTAATAATCTTCGATACTTCCTCAGGTGTATCTACGATAGGTATTAAGTCCAAGTCTTTAGCTGAAATAGTACCTTCTTTTTCCAGCATGGTTCCTTTGACCCAATCAATGAGTCCTTGCCAAAAGTCACTCCCAACTAATACAACAGGAACACGAGTAATTTTTTTAGTCTGAATGAGTGTAAGCACCTCAAACAATTCATCCATTGTTCCAAACCCACCTGGCATAACAATGAACGCCTGTGCATATTTTACAAACATTACCTTCCTAACAAAGAAATATCTATGGTCTAGATTATTTGATGACTCTATGTATGCATTGTGTGATTGTTCAAAAGGGAGATCAATATTTAACCCAATGGATAGTCCATCATTTTCAAAAGCTCCTTTATTTGCAGCCTCCATGATACCTGGGCCTCCACCCGTTATTACTCCAAAGCCATCTTCAATCATCCTTTTGGCCATTGCTTCAGCTAATTTATAATAAGGATGTTCAGGTTTTGTTCTTGCTGATCCAAAGATAGAAACACAGGGTCCCAATGTATTCAATTTTTCAAATCCATCTACAAATTCTGCAATCACCTTGAACATTGTCCATGCATTCTCCCCTTTTAGTTGGGTCCATTGTTTCATTTCTGCCATTACTTCTATTTTTTTATTTACAAAAATAAAAAAACCTACCCTACAAAAGCAGAATAGGTTTATTAACTAAATAATATTACTTAAGATAAAACCGACCTGTAATTTTTGAATTCTAAGGATATATATTGTTTAAGTTGGTCAATATCGTCAAACTTTTCAAACAAGCTTTCAAGCTCTGTATGTGTCTTTGGCCCAATAGAGACGTAGTTTGCAATATCCTTTTTCGTTATTGTATCTTGGCTTAGAATAATTAGACGTTCAACCACATTTCTCAACTCTCTAATATTTCCAGACCAATTGTATGCTTGTAATGCTTTGATTGCAGAAGGTTCAATTTTCTTGAATTTTGAACTATACTCCTTACTTATCATTTTTGAGAAATGCTCAACCAATTGAGGTATATCTTCTCTACGATCATTCAGTGCAGGTACATGCATGATTATTACTGCAAGTCTATGATATAAATCCTCTCTAAATCTTCCTTTTAAAATTTCCTTCCTAAGGTCTTTATTTGTAGCGGCAATTATTCTTACATCAACAGAAATTTCCTTTTCACCACCAACCCTAGTAATCTTATTTTCCTGTAAAGCTCTCAACACTTTGGCTTGAGCACTTAAGCTCATATCACCAATCTCATCAAGAAAGAGTGTCCCGCCATTAGCTTGCTCAAATTTTCCAATTCTTTGTTTATGTGCTGAAGTAAACGATCCTTTCTCATGACCAAAGAGTTCACTTTCAATAAGCTCTGAAGGAATTGCAGCACAGTTTACTTCCACAATAGCACCTTTGCTCCTTTTGCTTTTCTCATGCACCCATCTCGCAACAAGTTCTTTCCCAGTTCCATTTTCTCCTGTAACCAAAATTCTTGCTTCAGTTGGCGCAACGCGTTCGATTGTATCTTTTATAAAAACTATCTCCTTAGACTTACCAACGATGTCTTGCACCTTGGATTTTACAATTCTCTTTTGTAAAACCTTCTTTTCACTAATGAGCGATGATTTGTCCAATGCATTTCTTAATGTGATGAGAAGACGATTTAAATCAGGTGGCTTTTGAATAAAATCAAATGCTCCTTTCTTTACAGCTTCTACTGCGGTATTAATATCACCATGCCCTGAAATCATTATAACCGGACAATCAGGATATAAATTCTGGATACGTTCTAAAGTATCCATACCATCTAATTTGGGCATTTTAATGTCAAGTATTACAATGTCGAACGTATCTTGTCTAAGCTTTACTAGACATTCTAAACCGTCTGCGGCCTCTGCAACTGTATACTTCTCAAATTCCAGTATATCTCGCAATGTCCTGCGGATACTCTTATCATCATCTACTATTAATATTTTAGACATTGGCACTATTTCTTATGGTTTCGTTTAATGCAACTAATACTAAGTCTAAATATACATTAAATAAATTTCTAATACCTAAAAAATTGTTAACTAAGTCATTACAAATAACAAAATTACTACATATGTTGTAGATTTCTGTATGCGGCGAATGCCATGAATCCTGAGCCAATCTTAAGCGCTTCCTCATCAATATCAAAAGTGCTTGTATGCACTGGAGAAACTATACCTTTTTCAGAATTCCCAGTACCTAGCCTATAGAAGCAGGCTGGTATTTCCTGAGAATACCATGAAAAATCTTCAGATGTCAAGCGAATAGGCAGATCAACTACATTATCTGCACCCAAATATTCAACAGCATATGATTTCATTCGATGTGTAAGTCCGAATTCGTTTATTAAACAGGGGTATCCTATAGCTATGTCTACTTCACAACTTCCCCCCATCAGACGCGCCGTTTCTTCAGCTATAGTTTTTATTCGGCTATGAGCCGTCTTTCTCCATTCCTCGTCCATTGTCCTAAATGTCCCTTCAATATTTACAATATCTGGAATTACATTCGTAGCACCACCTTCAGAATTGATCTTACCAAATGAAAGGACAGTGGGCATTGCTGGGTTAGCATTGCGCGCTACTACCTCTTGTAGATTAGTAAGAATCCTTGCTGCAACAAGAACTGTATCTATACAATTATGAGGTAAAGCAGCATGACCTCCTTTACCAACTACGCGCAATCGAATTTCATCCGCAGATGCCATATATTTTCCCGGCCGAAATCCCAATTTACCAATTTCCAGAGGAGGATGTACATGTTGGCCTAATATTGATAAAGGGCCTGGGTTAGAAAGTACTCCTTCTTTAATAAGCATTGAAGCACCACCGGGTAGTTTCTCTTCTCCTGGTTGGAATATTATTTTTACACATCCCTCCAATTTGTCTTCAATCTCCTTCAGAATCATCGCAGCACCTAATAGTGAAGTTGTGTGTGCATCGTGCCCACAAGCATGCATTACTCCATCATTCTTTGATTTATAAACAACTTCATTCGTTTCAGAAATAGGAAGTGCATCAATGTCTGCTCGCAATGCAAAACATGGACCAGAAGAATTACCAATTAATCCTACTACTCCTGTACCTGCCCAGCCAACAGAATATTGAACACCTATCTCATCCAAAATAGACTGAATATACTTTCCAGTATTCTCTTCTTGGAATGACAATTCTGGGTGCATGTGCAAATGGCGTCTTATTACAACCAGTCTATCATAATACTTTTCAGCTAGTTGTAGAATTTTACTTTTCAAAATATCGCTTTTAATAATTGCTCTAATTCTAAATACACACTATGATTCTTAGCAAAGTTAATACAGAATAATTCTTCTTGTTCTATGTTGTTAAACTCAGATCTCAGTTTGAACACCCCTTTCTTTATTTTCGGGAAATTTGAAAAATCAATATTGTTTTGTTCATATGAAACTAATGTTCTAGTTCCAATGACTGCTTTACATATATTCAAAAGATCAGGAAATTTCATCTTCCTCATAAGAAGAATAGGGCTGAATACTAATAACAAGAGTCCAAAAATAAAATCAAATCCTCTCTTAAGTCTCCTATTTACTGGTTCATCAATATTAAACCCAGTTTGAATAGTATATATACTTCCTTTTTTATTGGCAAAGTTACTTGAAAGTAAACTCATAGAGTCTTCTGAAAGTATCTTATACTCATACCGGCTACCAAGTTTTGCCATCTTCTCTTGCATGAACTTATAATCAATGTCTTTTGCTGAGAATACAATTTCGTCAATAGGAATCTCAAGTAATACATCATTCAAATTACTTCTTTTGCCCATTGCACTGCTATCAAAATCATTAAGATACCCAATAAGATTTGACCCTAATTTATTGCCCTGAGCCAAAATTGCTAAGCTCTTTGCAGATTCTTCAGAGCCGATTAACAAAGCTGACTTTGAAGTAACAACATTCAGACCTAGCTTTCCTTTTCTCAAATAATTTTGCACACTAAGGGTGACAATTAAAACCAATAGGCTCACGATACTTCCTGCAATAATTAATACTCTTGAAAACCTAAGCTCAGGAGGTAAGATTGCATAAATAAGAAAAACGATGAGTGCAGAAATTATATATCCAAGAGATAAATTCTTTAACGAATACTTCTCATCATATTTACCCGCTAGGTATTGGACAAGAACAAAAATTATTGAAAAGCAGACAATAACAAGAAGTACATTTCTTTCATTGTAATAAGTAACGTCGTTAAAATAAAAGCGTTCCCAGGCATCTTTTATTAGTAATTGCGATAAACATATTAATATAAGATCCAGAATAGGCCCTATAAAGTTTTTTAACGTGTTAGCCAAATAGGTGTACCCAGCCTTAAAGGCAATCAGTATTGAAAATACTGGTAGTAAACTATTTTGTAAAAAACCTTTGCTATGCTTCCGTAAAAAAATATGCATAGAGCCGTAGAAAGATTTTACATACCTACTATCTACACTTCTTCTACTCTCACCTTTGTAATGTATTATTGAGCTGAGTGGATAATACATTAATTTATATCCTGAGTTAGCAATTCTGTATGATAGATCTATGTCCTCTCCGTACATAAAGAAAGCCTCATCAAAGCCATCAAGCTCCTTAAAAACTTTACTGGGCATAAACATAAATGCGCCACAAAGTACTTCAGTCTCTGCAATTTGATCTTCTTGTATATGGCCTTGATAGTACCCATTAAATGTTTTTGATTTTGGAAACAATGTATACAAGCCTGACATTCTACACAAGGATGCCCACATGCTAGGGTACCCTCTTTTTGACTCTTTATGGAAATTTCCAGCTCCATCTAACATTTTGACTCCCATAGCACCTACACTTGGGTTTGCTGTCATGTATTGAAAACATGCAAATAAGGTGTCCTCAGATAGTAGCGTATCTGGATTAAGGATTAGTGTATACTCCCCACGTATAAATTCAATTGCCTGATTATTCGCAGCAGAGAAACCTAAATTTTCTTTATTTTGGATCAATCTTACGTGCGGGAAATTCTCAATGAGCATTGCGCAAGATTCATCCGTAGAAGCGTTATCAATTACAATAACTTCTAATTCTAAACCTCCTGAAGATTTAAAAATGGAATTCAAACACTGTCTAAGAAAAAATTGGACATTGTAGTTTACTATGACGATACTAATATCTACCAATGCATATTAGTCTACGTTTATTGAATAAGGGGTCCTTGCTAATATTGATCTCCCCAGAGTTATTTCATCCGCATATTCTAATTCTCCACCAAAGGAAACACCTCTGGCGATTGTACTTATCTTGACATTCATCGCTTCAAGATTTTTTGATATATAATATGAAGTTGTATCTCCATCAACGGTAGGACTTAATGCAAGGATTACTTCATCAATTTGATCAATAGAAATGCGCGATAACAAAGCCTGTATATTTAACTGTTCTTGCCCAATACCGTTCAAAGGAGAAATTACACCGCCTAAAACGTGATATAAGCCACTATATTGGTCCGTATCTTCAATAGCCATAACATCTCTGACAGATTCAACTACGCATATAGTTGACTTTACGCGTTCTGGAGATAGACAAATATCACAAATGACATTATCTGAAAAATTAAAACATGAGCTGCAAGTTTTTAAATTTTGCTTAAGATCTTTAAGGCTGCGTACAATATCCTCAACTTTGCCAGAATCGTCCTTTAACAGATGAAGTACCAGTCTTAAGGCTGTTTTTTTCCCAATTGAGGGTAGTGCATTTAAGGATAAAACAGCATCTTCTAATAAACTTGATGAATACTTCATTTATAATCTCCGGTTATTCTGTAAAATAGTAATATTTAATTGCAAAAAACTGAGTGTTTATACCACTCAGGTAATAGTAAATATAGAGTATAGTTGTTACTTTTATACAAAATAACAAGAATGGCTGAAATAATTCGAATGCCCAGGTTAAGTGATACGATGGAAGAAGGAAATATAGTTTCCTGGGAAAAAAAGGTTGGTGATACGGTCAGTGTAGGAGACATTCTAGCTGAAGTGGAAACAGACAAGGCCACTATGGAACTTGAGTCTTTCTATGCTGGTACATTGCTGTATATAGGAGTCCCTGAGGGAAGTGTTGCAGTTGATGGCATCATTGCTATAATTGGGGAAAAGAAAGAGGATTATAAAAAAATACTTGCTGATGCAGAGAAAAGCGGAGCTGAAAGTGTTAAAGCGCAAGAAATTGCTCCAGTAAAAGAAGAAAATGTAGTAAAGCCATCTGTTCAAAAGCCTATTGTTGTTCAGCAACCCGAGGTATCTCACTCTTCAGGTCGAATTTTTGCTTCACCTCTTGCAAAAAAGCTAGCGACATCAGAAGGAATTGATATGGAGCATTTGAGAGGTAGCGGTGATGGTGGAAGAATTGTCAAAAAGGATATAGAAAATTATATAAAAACAGGAGGGAATGGCAATGCCCCTAAGAAATCAAATATTCCTAGTGCACTAAGTAATTTTCAATATGGCGAACAGCCTGTGAGTCAAATGAGGAAGATTATTGCTAAAAGGCTGGGTGAGAGTAAATTCAGTTCGCCTCATTTCTACCTTACGGTAGAAATAAATATGGATAAGACATTATCAGCTCGTAAGATCATTAACGAGGATGCTCCCCCTAAAATATCTATTAATGATTTTGTCTTAAAGGCAGCTGCGGCGTCACTTAGGAAAAATCCAAAAATAAATGCGTCCTGGTATGAGGATAAGATTGTCTATCATAAAGCCATTAATATAGGCGTAGCTGTTGCAGTTGAAGATGGCTTAGTCGTTCCTGTTATAAAAGATACAGATCAAAAATCATTAGCCATAATAAATCAAGAGGTGCGGTCACTTGCAGGGAAAGCACGATCAAAAAAGATCAAACCTGAAGAAATGCAGGGCAATACCTTTACAATTTCAAATTTAGGGATGTTTGGCATTCAGGAGTTTACTGCAATTATTAATCCACCAGACGCCTGCATACTTGCAGTTGGTGGTATTGAAAAGAAGCCTATTGTCATTGATGATAGTATACAGATAGGTAATATGATGCGAGTTACTCTTTCTAGCGACCATAGAATTGTTGATGGTGCTACTGGTGCTGAATTCTTGAGATCCTTTAAGTCTTACTTAGAAAACCCTATCAAGCTCTTCATATAAGGGCATGATAAGTAACAAAGTTGATCTCTATAAAACGTTGTAAGTAGAAAAAGCTTATCAATTTAGGTACACTTGCGCCCGATCGTGACAATAAAGATATATACTCAATTATAACTTGTTACTATAATGTAGAATTGCATTTTCCGCTACAATCTCCTATCGTCTATTAATAAACCTGCATTGACTCATTAGATACCATTCTGAAGAGTCAAATATACAATTCAATGAATAGGCATATAATTCAAGTTTGAGAAATTATGCAAAAAAAAATGGGCTGCTAAAAAGCAACCCATTTTATATTTTCGAAGGATAATATATTAATATCCTGAGCTTTTGTTTCCGTTATAGTAGCTACCTGAATTAATTGTAGAATTCGTTGAGCTTGCACCAGAAGGAGCACCCATTGAATAATCTCCAGATCCACATACTCTAAATTCAACTCTTCTGTTCATATAGTTGCTTGCAGAAGTTTTAATAAGAGGAGCATCTTCTCCACCATACATAACTTTAAATCTTGATCTGTCAATTCCATAAGTTGTTGCTAAGTACTCAACAGCCGTGTTTGCTCTGTTATATGAAAGTACAGAGTTATAGTTATTAGAATTTCTTGCATCTGTGTGCCCGTGAGCTGTAACACAAATTTCAGGACATTTCTTCATAACCTCAGCTACGTGATGTAAGTGACCATAGTATTCAGCTTTGATAGCAGATTTATCGTTATCAAAGTGAATCATAGGTAAATACCACTCTCCACAACCTGTTCTTACAACTTGTTGAGGTGCAGGCATTGGCCTTGCATCAATCATTCTTTGTACGTCAGCTTCTTCAAGCATCTCAGGCTTTGGACACTGAGCAACACCTTTTCCATCTACAGGACAACCTGGAGGAGAATAGATCTCATTGTCTTTGCAATCTGCAAGTCCGTCACCATCGCTATCAAGAGTTACCCCTCTAGTATCAACTGGACATCCGCTTGCTGTTCCTGGCTCTTGGTCCATTAAGTTTAAGACACCATCACCATCATCATCTGCGATGTCAAGTGTAGGTCTGCTCTTAAGGTTTGCTATATCGTTAAATGTTCCATCTAAAGG
>CALCMJ010000165.1 GCA_937967615.1 uncultured Saprospiraceae bacterium | reverse complement strand
TCTCAGAATCCCAAATTCCCATTTGCATCCCTGCAAGATACGCCGCACCCATGGCTGTTGTTTCAATATTTTCAGGACGCTCCACTGCACATTTTAGAATGTCAGATTGAAATTGCATCAGGTAATTATTCGCAGCTGCTCCTCCATCTACTTTTAAAATACCTAATCGCACTCCTGCATCTTTTTCCATTACCTCCAATACATCTTTCGTCTGATAAGCAAGAGAATCCAAAGTCGCTTTTATAAGATGTTTATCCGTACTTCCCCGCGTTAAACCAAAAATAGCTCCCCGCGCATCACTATCCCAATACGGCGCACCCAAGCCCACAAAAGCTGGTACAACTACAAGTTCATCCTCTGCCGTATTCACCGCGATCTCTTCTGCTTCACTAGCCTTTGATATAATTTTAAGTCCATCTCGCAACCACTGCATCGCAGCGCCAGCAATGAAGACACTTCCCTCCAATGCGTAACCCGAACTACCATCTGCATTACAACATAGTGTAGTGAGTAAGCCATTCTGCGATTGTACAAATGTATCCCCTACATGCATCAACATAAAGCATCCTGTGCCGTAGGTGTTTTTTGCCATTCCCTTAGTGAAGCAAGCTTGTCCAAATAAAGCTGACTGCTGATCTCCTGCCACCCCTGCGATAGGTATAGATGTTCCCATATAATCAAATTCGCCAAAATCATCTGCCGAATTCTTTACCGTAGCTAACATACTTTTGGGAATATTCAGAAACTCTAAAATGCGATCATCCCATGTCAGAGATTTAATATTGTAAATTAAAGTTCGTGATGCATTTGTATAATCAGTGACATGCGATTTCCCTTTTGTCATCTTATAAATTAACCAAGTATCAATAGTCCCAAACAAAAGCTCCCCCTTCTCTGCCCGCTCCCGAGCACCTTCTACATTCTCTAAAATCCATCGAATCTTGGTACCTGAAAAATACGCATCAGTCACAAGTCCTGTGTTCTTATAAATATAGTCATCAAAACCCTTCGCTTTTATTTCATCACAATAGCCACTTGTACGTCTGTCCTGCCACACAATCGCATTGCAAACAGCATCACCGGAATTCTTATCCCAAACGACAGTAGTCTCTCTCTGATTTGTGATTCCAATACATAAGATTTCCTCAGGTGTAATGGCATTCTTTCTAAGCAATTCTTCAAAAACAAAGACTTGCGTATTCCATATTTCTTCAGGATTATGTTCTACCCAAGATGGATGAGGAAAATATTGTTTAAACTCCTTCTGTTGAACATCAATAATCTGGGCGTCCATATTCACCAAAAGCGCTCTACAACTTGTGGTCCCTGCATCAAAAGAGACTATATATTTATCCATCATTTTAAAATTTTATCCACTGTATAATGAGATCAACGCGCGTAAAAATAATTTTATATACACAAGATCATGTAACTCAATTCTACTTAGCTCATAGTTCTCATAGGCAAAATAAGACTGACAAAGCTATTTATAGCGTTCTGAAGGACAATAATGTATATTCTTTTCCATTTTTTACTTGGAGAATTATATATTGTTTGTCATACAAAATCACGAGAAAACATTAATTTTTACTAATCTAATAGCAAAAGTCAATTATGAAAAACGCATACTCTTTCTATTCATGCATTGCAGTACTCTTTTTCTCATTACAGCTATCATCTCAGATTACGATTTCTGAATATAGTGCATCAAACATGAATAGCTTCTTAGACAACTACGACAAAGCAGAAGATTGGATAGAATTGCACAATGCGAGTAGCGCTGATGTTGATCTTGCCGGATATGCACTATCAGATAAAGAAACAAAGCCAAGAAAATGGGTTTTCCCAACAGGATCAATAATCCCATCTGAAGGATACCTTGTCGTGTATTGCTCTGGCAGAGATGAGGTCAAAGAGAGAAATTACCATACAAATTTTAAACTCACCCAAACCAAGGGAAATGAATATGTTATTCTAAGTGACCCCGCAGGTGAAGTTCTTGAAAACTATTTATACGAAACTACACTTCTCGCCCATTCACACATGAAAACAGAGGATGGGACATGGAGAATTGCAACCCAACCAAGTCCTGGAGCAGCAAATAATATTGCTGGTACCTATGCACGATATACCGCTACACCTGAAATTGTACAAGACCAAGGTTTTTACGAAAATTCCGTTTCAGTAGAAGTGATCAATAACGAACCTAACTCCACTTTACGTTATACATTGAACGGAGAAACACCTAGTGCTACATCATTCATTTATACTTCGCCATTAACTCTTACAAGTACAACCGTGGTAAAAGTATTAGCCTTTAGCAATGATGCAGATATTATGGCAGGTAAAATGGACTACTCTACCTTTTTGATAAATGAAGACTTCACTTTACCCGTGTTTTCCATTGCAGCAGAAGGATTGATTGAACTAGCGGAAGGCCAAGGTGAGATAAGACCAATAGGTTCTATAGAGTATTTTGAAGATAAAAAATTAACTGCAACTTCTTACGGAGAACTAAACAGACACGGCCAAGACTCGTGGGCTCTAGACCAAAGAAGTTTGGATTGGGTGTCAAGAGATGAAATGGGCTACTATAAAACATTTACAAACAAATTATTTGATTACTCTGACAGAGATGACTACCAAAGATTTATGCTCCGTGCATCTGGTGATGATAATTACCCTGCTATTAATGACGGAAATCACGAATTTAGTTGTCACCTAAGAGATGAATATGTACACACCTTGTCACAAGAGGGAAATATGAAAGTTGACCTTAGAGCAGTGAGTCGCGCTATCGTCTTTTTGAATGGTCAATATTGGGGAATTTATAGCCCGCGAGAAAGACCAGTGGATCATGATTATACTGAATACTATTATGACCAAGACAAATTTAACCTTCAGTACATGCTGACTTGGGGACAAACATGGTCAGAATATGGAGGAAAGCAAACGTTTGAAGATTGGAAAGATATAAGAGATTATATTTTAGATAATGACATGTCAGATCCAGCAAACTATCAAACGGTAAAAGATCAAATGCAGCTCCTAAGCATGATAGATTATATGATCATAAACCTCAATAGTGTTTGTTCAGATTGGATAAATTATAATACAGGTGTTTGGAGAGGAATGTCTCCTACGGGGAATCATAAAAAATGGGGTTATATCCTTTGGGATAACGATGCAACTTTCGACTATTATATTAATTATAGCGGAGTTCCTAATACGAATCCAGATGCGCAACCATGTGACATAGATGAAATTGGAGAATTTATGGATGATTTCTTTGGAAATGATGGCGGAGGCGGATGGGACTCCTTGGATGCAGTGAATTGTCCTGCCGTGCAAGGAGGACTTGTTGAGAATAATGCATTTTTATGGGAAGTCCTCAATGACAACTTCACATGTTGCTGGAACTGGTCTTCAAACTGTCAAGCAAGTTATGATATACTAGCAGGTGGTGGTGATGGAACAGACTCACTTGATTTTGTCAACTGTGAATCTATATTAAATGGTTCTAGTCCATATGGTGCTTCAGATTCTATTTATCAGACTGTTACAATTATTGACAATTTCTGTTGCGATACATACTGGGATGCGAGTTGCCAAACAATCTATGATGATATTTCAAGTGGGACTTATATACCTAATGATCCAGAACCATTCATTTATGAAAATTATGGAAAGCATGAGAAGTTATTTCTCAAGCTCTTAGAGGAAAGTCCTGACTTCCAACAGCTCTACTACTCTAGACAAGCAGATATGGCAAATACCGCTTGGAGTTGTGAAAACATGACAGAGACACTAGACAGTTTAGCTGCTACGATTGCTCCAGAAATGCCTAGACATATTCAAAGATGGGGAGGATCAATGAGTGAATGGGAGGCAAACTTAGCTCGACTAAGAACATTTGTTTCTACCAGATGTGAATTGCTACATGAAGGAGTTGTAGAGTGTTATGATGTTTCAGGTCCGCATGAACTTGTACTGGATGTTTTCCCACACAACGGAGGTCATATTGATATAAATACGATCGAGGTAAAAGAATTTCCATGGACAGGGAAATACTTTGGAGATATGGAAAATTACATAGATGCAGATCCAAATGATGAATTTGTCTTTGTACGTTGGGAAACTAAAAACGGAACTGTTGTGTTCCCAGATGAATCAGAGGAAGAAGGTAGCATTACAATGACAGCACCTGACACACTAATAGCAATTTTCTTTTCTGAAACTGTGGGAACAACGAATATAAATCCTGATGAAATTCAGTTGAGAGTATATCCGTCTCCCACTAGCGGACTTATTAATATTAAGTACACTTTAGATGAACCTAGTGATGTAAAGATTTCTCTGCATAATATATTAGGAGAAAGAGTATACGATTTCCCTGTACAATACAAATCTGGCAAGACAGGCCATAAAGATGTGCTTGACTTAAAAGCAAATAATATACCTACGGGCACATATGTTGTAAGAATAGAAACGGACAAAGGTGCAGCAAATAAGAAAGTCATTTTTGCAAAATAACTAAGTTGATATATCAACGCAAAAGAGCTAACTACTTAATACGAGTTAGCTCTTTTTTTTTGTGCCAATTTAAATTTTCCTAGCAACTTAATTTCATCGATTTTATCATGTAAAGTATCTATTTATATTCCTGATTCACAAGGCATTTATTATCTTAAGTTGACTTTACTATTAATCATTAAAATCCGTAACTATGAAAAACATCTTCGTCCTATTTTTCAGTATTCTAATCGTCGCTTGTACTGAGCAAGCTCCCAGGGAAATCCAGCAATACTCTATCGATGAGTTTTATAAAAATAAGCGCATGTTTGGCGGTGTATTTTCTGATGATGAAAACAGATTACTCATCAGTAGTGACGAAACAGGAATTTTTAATGTGTACGAGATTGATTTAGCTGAAGGATCGCGTCGCGCCCTCACGAGCTCAACCGAAGAATCATTTTTCGCAATAGACTATGTACCAGGGACTAATGATATTTTATACTCTGCAGATAAGGGTGGTGATGAAATAGATCATATTTATCTAAAAACATCTGATGGAACAACTACAGACCTTACACCTGAAGAAAAAGCAAAAGCAAATTTTAGCGGATGGAGTGAAGATGATACTCATATGTATTTTAGTTCAAATAAACGCGACCCGCAATTCTTTGATCTATATAAGATGGATGTAAATACATGGAAGCCTGAAATGATATATCAAAACGAAAGTGGAAACGATCTTACATCTTGGTCAGACAATGAAAATTATTTTGCCTTTTCAAAAACCATTACAACGAGTAGTAATGAACTTTGGATTGAAAATAGATCATCTGGTGATAAAATCCAGATATCAAATCCTGATAAACCTGGATCCTATGGAAGTTCAGGATTTAGCGATGACAACAAATATTTCTATTTCATTACTGATGAAAATGAAGAGTTTGCCTATCTCAAAGAGATTAATTTAGAAACAAAAGAGACAAAAGTAATTTATAATACTGATTGGGATGTTATGTATAGCTATCTGAGTAAAAATGAAAAATATAGAATTATCGCAATCAATGAAGATGGTAAGAATAGTTTAGTCATTTTAAACAACTCGACTGGAAAAGAAGTAGAATTCCCAGATTTATCAGACGGTGATGTGACATCTGTTCGTATTGCAGACAGTGAAAATAAGATGCGGCTTTCTGTAGGAACATCAAAGGCACCAGGAAATACTTATCTCTATGAATTTGACAGCAAAGAGCTAGTCAAGTTGACAGAAACCTTAAACCCAGACATCAATCCAGAGGATTTAGTAAGTGCAGAAGTTGTTCGTTTTAAATCATTTGATGGCTTGGAGATTCCTGCAATTTACTATAAACCTCATACGGCAACTGCCAAAGAAAAAGTCCCTGCATTAGTTTGGGTACATGGAGGTCCAGGGGGACAGTCTAGAAAAGGGTATTCTTCCTTTATTCAATACCTTGTAAATCATGGTTATGCCATACTCGCTGTTAATAATAGAGGAAGTAGTGGTTATGGAAAAAGTTTTTACAAAATGGATGATATGAATCATGGTGACAAAGATTTGAAAGACTGCATAGCTGGAAAACATTGGTTAGCATCCCAAGATTATATAGATAGTGAAAAAATTGGAATCATAGGCGGTAGTTATGGGGGTTATATGACCATGGCTGCAATGGCCTTTACCCCTGAAGAATTTGAGGTAGGCGTAAATATTTTTGGCGTTACAAACTGGTTGCGCACATTAAAATCTATTCCGCCCTATTGGGAATCGTTCAGACAAGCCCTTTATGAAGAATTGGGAGATCCTTATACACAAGATTCTGTAAGATTGCGAGCTATCTCTCCTCTCTTCCATACAGAAAATATTGTCAATCCAGTGATGGTTCTTCAGGGTGCAAATGATCCTCGTGTATTACAAATAGAATCAGATGAAATTGTGGAAGGAATCCGAAAAAATAACGTTCCCGTAGAGTATGTTGTTTTTGAAGATGAAGGACATGGTTTTATAAAAAAAGAAAACGAAAAAAGCGGCTATTCACAAGTTTTGGAATTTTTAGATAAGCACCTCAAAGGGAAGAATTTGAATTAATTTTTCAGATATTGAGCTGTAGTTATATTTAGATTGTCTGTATTTAAAATATAGGCAAAAACACGTATCAATTTACGACTACAAAAGAAATCATTTGTGTACCTATTCATTGTCCTTAATGACATTAGATAGGTACATGTGTTTGAAGAAAAGAATATGAAAAATAAAATAGTTCTCCTACTCCTAATATTGACCCATACTACAACTCTGTCTTCTCAGAACTACGAAGTAGAAATTGAAACGCTTTTAAAAAAGATGACTTTGGAAGAAAAAGTGGGCCAAATGAATCAATACACAGGCTTCTTTGATGTCACTGGGCCAGCTCCTGCAGATGGGGATAATAAGGCAAAGTATGACGACATAAGAAACGGAAGAGTTGGTTCTATGCTCAATGTAAGAGGAGCGAAGCAAATCAGAGAGATGCAAAAACTTGCAGTAGAAAATTCAAGACTAGGTATTCCCATATTGTTTGGAATGGATGTTATCCATGGACATAAAACTATTTTCCCTATTCCCTTAGCTGAAGCGGCAAGTTGGGATCTGGAAGCAATAGAGAAGGCAGCACGTGTTGCTGCAATAGAGGCTACTGCTGAGGGTATACACTGGACTTTTGCACCCATGGTAGATATTTCTAGAGACGCGCGTTGGGGTCGTGTGATGGAAGGTGCAGGAGAAGACCCATTTCTTGGTTCTAAGATAGCTGTTGCACGTGTGAAGGGATTTCAGGGAGATGATCTTACTGCATCTAACACACTGGCTGCATGTGTAAAACATTTTGCGGCATATGGCTTTGCGGAATCTGGTAAAGATTATAACACGGCAGATATAGGTAGTTCTACCCTTCATAATGTTGTGCTTCCTCCTTTTAAAGCTGCAGCAGAAGCAGGAGCTTTGACGTTCATGAATTCATTTAATGAACTCAATGGCATTCCTGCAACAGGAGACAAGTATCTTCAAAGAGATATTCTGAAAGGCGAATGGGGCTATGACGGCATGGTCGTATCTGACTGGGGTTCAATAACAGAAATGATAGCACATGGTTACGCTGAAGATGGAAAGCATGCCGCGTTTCTCGCGGCTGATGCTGGATCAGATATGGACATGGAATCGCATCTTTATAAATTACATCTCAAAGAGCTTGTGGAAGCGGGCGAATTGGATATTGCACATATTGATGATGCGGTTCGCAGGATTCTTAGAGTAAAATTTAAATTGGGGTTATTTGAAGATCCATATAAATACTCTGATGAACTGCGTGAGAAAAATTTGCTCTTACATCCAGACCATATGAATGCAGCTTTGGATGTGGCAAAAAAATCAATTGTTCTTCTAAAAAATGAAAATAATTTTTTACCTCTAGCAAAGACTGGGAAGAAGATAGCTCTTATAGGACCTTTGGGGGATGATAAAACAAGTCCATTGGGTAACTGGCGCTTAGCGTCTGATGATGGCACGGCAAGTTCAGTTTTAGAAGGATTACAAAGCTATGCTGGAAATTCAATTCAATTCTCCAAAGGGATAAACTTTGCGAGTGACCCTATTCATTTTGTACACGAGTTAAAAATAAATACAGAAGATAGAACAGGAATAACAGAAGCTGTAGAACTTGCCAAAGGAATGGATGTCGTTATTATGGCTCTGGGCGAACATGGTGTACAATCCGGCGAAGGACGCAGCCGGGCACATTTGGGTCTGCCAGGCTTACAACAAGAACTTCTAGAAGCTGTGTATGCAGTGAATAAAAATATCGTATTGGTATTGATGAATGGCCGTCCACTTACTATAGATTGGGCGGATAAAAACCTTCCGGCGATAGTTGAGACTTGGCATTTAGGAAGTAAAAGTGGCAATGCAATTGCACAGGTTATTTATGGCGATTACAATCCTTCAGGTAAACTCCCGATGACCTTTCCTAAAACAATAGGGCAAGTACCCATTTATTACAACACCAAAAACACAGGCAGACCTGGTCCCATTGATTTGGTCTTCTGGTCACATTATATTGATGAAACAAATGCTCCGCTCTACCCTTTCGGGCATGGCTTAAGTTATTCTGATTTTTCTTATTCAGAGCTGAATGTGGCAAGACTCGCTATGTCAAATTCTATCTCAGTTAAGTTGCTTTTGACAAATAATTCTAAAGTAGACGGGAATGAAGTAGTGCAACTTTACATTAGAGACCGTGTAGCATCTGTCACAAGACCTATCAAGGAATTAAAAGGATTTGAAAAAGTGTTTTTAAAAGCAGGCGAAACTAAGCAGATTCAATTTACTCTAACTGAAAGTGAATTAGGTTTTTATAATAATCAAGGTAAATTCATTTTCGAGAAAGGGGATTTTGACATTATGGTTGGAGGAAGTTCAGTGGGTGGCTTAGCAGACACCATTAAATTGTAATCAAGAAAATCTCTTAATATTTCTTTAAAGTTCAGAATGAAAAATGATAATCAACCCTTATAGACCAATCTACTTAGGTTCTTATCTACCTATTTCTCTCTGTATTATATTCACCATATCTTCAAATGGGGACTTATTATACCCTAGAGATTGAAAAAGAATTTTACCATTTTTATCTACTAGGATATTTCTAGGAATTGTGTTCCAAGCAAACTTATTAAATATCTTTTGCATGGGATCAGGAACATAAATAAAATCATAATCCCATTTCTCCTTAAATCTATCCACATCATATTGGTTGTCAGTGGCTGCCACAGCTACAATTGTCAATTCATCTCTATTGTATTTTGTTGCTATACGTTCATTAATGACTGGAAGCTTTTTTAAACATGGCCCACAATGTGTACCAAAAAGTATTATCAATAGCGGCTTGCCTCTAAAATCTTCTATTTCAAAAATCTCACCCGTTGCGCTTATCAATTGGAATCCAGGCAATTGCTCCCCTACCTTAGTTTTAAAGCTTTTCCCATAGGTCTGAGCTTGCGTATTAAAACTTAGGGCTAAAACGAAAACAAAGATTAAATACTTCATGTTAATTGACTTAATGCTAAATAAAATATGGTCTTCAACAAATATAAGCTTTGAAGACCATATTTCTCTAATGAGATACAATTATAGAAAACTGCAAATTATTTTGTTTTAGAGAAAACTCCTCAATATATCCGCCTTTAGCTCCAATAAAGGTCGTGGTTAGAAACCTTTGCAAATTAGGCTTATAGGCAAGTCCAATTTCCACCCAATCCATTAAGTTATAATTGAGCCCCACATGCAGACTTAAAAAATTTCTTCTGTCTATGAAATCGTTAATATTATCGCTAAACTGTTCGTTCATAACGGACATATTTAATAGATATTCGTATTGCACCCCCGCAGCAAAAAACAGCTGTTTAAATACGCGAGCTTGTCCTATTAATGGGACATCAAAGCTTATTGAATGAAATTTGGATTGAATGTCCTTCGCCCCTTTAAAACTAAATCCAAATCCAGAACTTAACTTAAAGCGTTGATTCAACTTGTAATTTGTTCTAGTAAAAAATGAGAAACCTGCGATTCTATTAAAATTAAGCATGAATGGTTGACTCGGTCTATTGATTTCCACATTGTCAAAAGATGAAGAATTTAAACCCATTCCAATACCATGTGTGAAATTTGATTGACTGTATATTTCATTCGTAATACATACAATAAAAAATATAAATAAGAACCTAAAACTTGAATATGTGTTCATTGCACTTGATTTGATTAGGTAGCCCTACTTCATCCGTTTTGATTTTTTTACTTCATATAAACTTATATATAAACACTTTATTGTTCAAAAGAGAAGCAAATAAAAGGTGGATACAAATAATTCAAAACCGTGTTAAGAAACTAAAAGTCAGATTAAATTAGCTTTCTTTATGAGTGGATTAATAGTACCTAACCCGAATTAGACAATTTTTCTAAATGAAATTTTTAAACTTAGCCAAGCTTATTATAGTATCACTTCTATTTGCTTGCAGCTCTAATACTGACAAAAACACAATAGATAGATATGCCCACATCAAGGACATAAAAGCACAAGAAATCATAAAACGTTCGATTGAAGATGCGGGTGGCATACAACAATGGGAAGCTATCCAAACAATTCGCTACAAGAAAAACTTTACCCTCCTCACAGAAAATGGAGAAATAGAAAAAACATTTAAACAAGATCACAACTATACTCTCCCCAGCAATGAATATATAATCCGGTCTGAAGAGAATGAAGACATTCTCTTTACTACTGGCATAGACGATCAATATGCGAGAAATAAAAATGGAGAAGATCTAGAAGTGGATCCAGAATCTCTAAGAAAGTCAATTAACAGTTCTGTATACGTTTTAGGAATACCTTTTAAGCTATTGGACACGGGAGCTGATATTAAATACTTAGGAGAACAAGAATTGAATGGATCCAATGTGGATGTAATACAAGTGGGCTACAATCCTGATTTGCATAAAAACCACTCTAGTAAAAATCTATGGAAATTTTATTTTGACAAAGACAATAGTAGAATTATTGCAAATTGGATTGAAAGCGCTGATCACTATAATATCGTAGAAAACATAGAATTCATAAGAGTTAAAGGGCTTCTTTTACACAGTAAACGCAAGAGCTATAGAGTAAATGAGTTAGGTAAAAAGCTCTATTTAAGAGCGGATTATCACTATTTCGATTATTCAGTAGAATATTAATTTTTATGATGGAAAATCATACTCAATGTTAGTTTGCGTGCTTAATATTTTATAATTTTAACACGCACACATTAATTTTAGCTGTTCTTTCCTAAATCCCAATGATCGCATTTCATGTGGACTTGTGGGTCCATACTTTTTATTAAATATTAATGATAAACTTAAGCTATGTCTATTAATCTATTAAACCATGTTTCAGATAAATTCAGTGATGCAACATATACAAAATTAAGTTCTCTTATGGGACTCAACATGGATTCAACCAGATCAGCAGTTGGAGCGGCTTTGCCCACTATTATGAAAGCCATTGTAAGCAGAGGAGATACAACTGAAAACGCAAGTGCTCTGAGAAATTTTATCCGAACAAATAACATTGCTAGTAATGTAGCAACCGACTTTCTTAATTTAGATGAAGCATCCACACATGAATATCTTGAAATTGGCAACAAGGCTTCAGACTTTTTATTTGGAGCTGCTAGAGAATCTCTCGTAGGCAACATAGTAAAAAGCTCTGGATTAAGTGCTGAAAAAGGCTCTAAACTTACTCAGCTTTTAGCACCATTAGCACTTGGGCATACTAGCAAGTTAGCAAACAGAGAAAATTATACAGACATTCAACTCTCGTCCTACTTGAAGTCTCAAAAAGATAAGTTGATGTCGACGAGTAATTCTGGAAGTACAGAAACTAGGAAAACGGAAGAAAGCTCAGTGCAAACTATAGCATCATCTGGTGGAATGTTCAAGTGGCTTATTCCCCTATTAGGACTACTAGGTCTTTTATGGTGGTTTAGCCAAAAAGCATGTGCTACTGCCGAAACATCTACAGACACTACTGAAGAAAAGACTGCAGTGAACAAAACTGCAGAAACAAAAACCCAAAAAACTGGCACTGTAGATAACACAAAAACTACAAGCACCCCTACAAATGATGGATGGGCGCTTGACGCAAATGGAAACCTAATAGATGGAAATGGAATGCTTATTAAAAAGTCTGGCCAATTTACAATTACTGATGGTTATTATTTAGACCTAAATGGTACTAAACTCTCTGCCGCCGCGGCAATAGGATCCGCTAGCTCAGGAGTGAGCTCTACGAGTAATACAACAGATGGTTTTAAGACGGTTTTCACCAATATGTTTACTTCAAAAGAAAAAGTAGGAACCACGTATGCTCTTTCACGAATTGTATTTGATACGAAATCACATAAAATTACTGACTTCTCAAAAGCAGAAGTAGAAGGCTTAGCAAACGCTTTAAAAACTATTCCAGGCGCTAAGATTCAAGTTCAAGTACATTCAAATGACGGTGATGATAACACAAAGCTGCGTGCTCAAGTTGTTAAGGACATGTTAGTGACCTTGGGGGTTGACAAAGGGCAAATTTCATCAAAAGGCATGGGCGACACAGATGCGACAAAAGCTGCAAATAATAAAGTAGAGATCAAAGTAGAAGCTGTTAAGTAGTCTACTTAAACGATTAAAAATATTAAATACAAAGAAAGAACCTTCTCACTCGGCTGGTTCTTTTCTTTTAGGTAATAATCAATTGATCTTTATTCCCTACTTTTGTATCTCACTTAATTTTAGAAAACACTCTTTCAAGATGAAATCAAAAGGACATATCATTCTCTTAAGCTTAACTCTTGTTATCTTTTATGCATGCAAACAAGATACTTCTGAAAAAACAAGTAAAGCTACAGACAGAGTCGAACAAAATTCAACAGAAAATACACGTACTGAAAATCGAGACTTCGGATCAAAAGACTTGATCGCCACAGAAGGAAGGAAAGCTGGAAATGTTCTTCATGTTCCACCTCAAAAGAACACAAATCACGAAAAAGCATATAGACTAATATACGAAGGCTTGTTCACTAAAGAAGATAAGGTAGGACAATCCACATCAATGTCAATGTTTACGTTCAACCAAACTGGCACTGAAATAAGAGAATTTAATCAAGATGAGATGAATGGTCTAGCGCAAGCATTGAAAGATAACCCGAATGTAAAAATTCAAATTCAGTCGCATTCCAACTCAGATTTAAGCATAACTCATTCAAGGGCAAATAGTGTGAAGCAAAAACTTTTTGAATTGGGAGTCTCAGCTGATCAAGTTAACTCTATAGGAAAGGGGCGTGAAAATAAAGCGAAGGCTGCGGGAAACTTGATCTCAATAAAATTCCTGCAGATTTAGTCACTTTTAAATTGCAGCTCGTCACTTTAACCGTGAACCCGCGAAACCCTTGAGGAACAAGGAAAGACTTTTTTTTTTTTAAACCAAATATCTCTTTACAAATTACTCAATCGATATCTTCTAAATTTCTTGGGCGTGCCCCTTCCTGCGTTTCACGCACTCAGCGTCGTTCCCTTATACGCTCGCTAGTCAGCTCGGCCCCTTTGGGTCTGGCCTACTTCGTCGTCCACGTTCCAGGCAACTCACGCGGACTTTATCTCTATGTCATACTATCTAGAATATTAAAATGCACCTAAATAGGATTCAAAATTTATGATTCCGCCAAGATTATTGTAATTTAATTTGCAATGAAACTTTGCATTTACCTTCTTACATTATTCAGCTTATTTTCGTGCTCCAAAAGCCCTGAAGAAATAACAGATGTAAATAAGCCAAATACACCCAATGAAGATTTCATAGGCGCACAAGTATTGCCAACAGGAGAAGAACAATATCTACAACTCAATTCTGATTACATTTTCGACCAAAATACCTTGCACACAATTGAACTTTACCTCAAAGCAGCTGATCTAGAAAAAATAGATGCAGATCCCGCTCGTGAAGAATATGTAGAAGGGACTTTAATTTTCCAAGGAGACACCATAAGTCCAGTTGGAATAAGATACAAGGGGTCAATAGGTGCTTTCGTTGGATGTGTCTCAGGAAATGATTGGGCCAATCCTAGTGGATATAAAACCTGCCCTAAACTTTCTATGAAAGTTAAAATAAACTGGGAAGAACGGGAAGAGAAATTCTATGGACTAAAAAAACTGCAATTGCATTCTATGAATAATGATCCTAGTCAGATGCGCGAACGATTAGGATATTATCTATTCAGAGAAATGGGTGTTCCTGCTCCCAGAGCAGTACATGCTAAACTCATGATCAATGGAGAATATTCTGGTCTATATGCTTTGGTAGAACAAGTCGACGGAAGATTTTCACGCTACAATTTTAATGATGGCAAGGGGAATGTATATAAAGAAATTTGGCCTTTAAATAGTAATGGACAGCCGTTCAGCGAACAACGTTATATCCAAAGTTTAGAAACAAATGAAGATGAAAGCCCGGATGTGTCACTTATAAGAAATTTTGCTGTAGCACTTTCTCAAGCAAATAGCTTAAACCAACAACGTAGTATTGTTGAAAATAACATGAATATTGATGAGGCTCTCTCCTACTGCGTTGTTGACAGAATGATAAGACATGATGATGGACCCTTCCATTGGTATTGTAGTGGAAACAATTGTTCTCCACATAATTTTTATTGGTATGAAGAACCCGTTAACAAAAAGCTTCACCTGATCCCATGGGACCTTGACAATGCGTTTGAAAACATTATTAATAATGCAAATCCTGTTACACCTATTGCTGACGCATGGGGAGAAACACGAAATAACTGCCAACCCTTCTTTAGTGGTTTCTTTGCACAAAAATCTGCAGCCTGTGATAAATTAGTAGAAACATGGGCAAACTATACCCTTGAATATGACCTAAAGCGTTCCCAAATGAAAACTGGTGTTTTTTCTGAAAGTAATATAAATACGCAATTGGAAACTTGGCGTTCCCAAATAGAACTTGCAACTGAAGAAGCAAAACTTACACATGAGGATGCACTTTCATTATCTAAATGGAACGCAGCGTTAGATGACCTGAAAGGACAATGTACATATGCAAGAAACAACTAATTCCATCTTACTCTAGCCATTCGCTTTCAAACTCAATGAAATACGGTTTCGTTGCTCATCTACTTCTAAAACCCTTGCATTCACTTCTTGATTTAATCGCACATGATCTAGTGGGTCTTTCACAAACACATCTGCCATTTGGGAAACATGTATCAATCCAGCCTCCTTAATCCCCAAATCCACAAAGGCACCAAAATTTGTGATATTGTTTATTATCCCTTTAACCATCATCCCCTCTTTCACGTCCGCAATACTATTTATACCAGGAGAAAATTCAAAAGTCTTTGCAGCACCGCGAATATCCAGCCCTGGCTTGAGTAAATCATTTATGATATCATCAATAGTTGGAAGTCCTACTTCATCAGTTACATACTTCATTTTATCAATAGACAGAACAGTCTGTCTACTTCTAATAAGCTCGTTGATACTGATCTTATTTTCCTTCGCCATCATCTTTACAAGACCATACCTTTCTGGATGCACCCCCGTATTATCTAAAGGATTTGCTCCCTCTCTAATGCGTAAGAAGCCCGAACTTTGCTCAAAGGACTTGGCTCCCATCCTTGGGACTTTCTTCAAGGTCTCTATTTTTTTAAAAGGCCCATTTTCTGTCCTGAATTCAACAATGTTCTTTGCAATTGTGGGACCCAGTCCTGAAACATAACTGAGAACATGCTCAGAGGCTGTGTTTAAATTTATACCTACTGCATTTACACAACTCTCTACGCACAAGCCTAGATTTTCTTTCAGCTTGACTTGATTCACATCGTGTTGATACTGCCCAACACCAATAGACTTTGGATCAATCTTTACTAATTCAGAAAGCGGGTCCATTAATCTGCGTGCAATAGATACAGCTCCACGTACTGTTAAATCGTAATCTGGAAATTCATTCCTCGCTATTTCTGAAGCAGAATAAATAGAAGCACCATTTTCATTCACCAAATAGACTTCTATCTTAGTATCAATACTTATACTTTTTAAAAATGCAAAACTTTCTTTTCCTGCCGTTCCATTTCCTATTGCAATGGCTTCTACCTTAAACTTCTTCACAAGTTCCAATATCCGTTTTTTCGCTTCCTCTCTATTATTCTGTGGTGGATGAGGATAAATTGTCGTGTTATATTTAAGGTCTCCATTTTCATCCAAACAAACAACTTTACATCCAGACCTAAACCCTGGGTCAATTCCCATGGTCGTCTTATTCCCTAAGGGAGCAGCAAGCAAGAGTTGCTTTAGATTTTCTGCAAAGACCTGAATCGCATCCTCATCTGCCTTATCTTTAAATTCCTTTCTAAATTCTGTTTCAATGGAAGGGCCTAGCAATCTTTTGTACGCATCCTTTATTACTAATACGAGTTGATCCTCACTCTCATAAGACGCATTTCTACGTATAACAAGATTTTGCAATCGCGTATTCGCTTCTTCTTCCTCTATTCCCACCTTCACTTTTAATAAGCCCTCTTTTTCTGCCCTGAACACTGCTAATATTCTGTGACTTGCTGCACGCTTCAACGATTCAGAATAATCAAAATAATCTTTATACTTGTCAGCTTCCTCCTTCTTCTTTTTGACAAGCTTTGAAGAAATCTGAGCCGAATGCTTAAATAATTTTCGCACTAAATCCCGTGCTGGAAGACCCTCAGATATACGTTCAGCTAAAATGTCTCTAGCTCCTTGCAAGGCATCATTAATAGATGCTACATTCTTATTCAAAAACCCCTTGGCAAGACGATCTAAGTTCTTGCTCTCTTGCCGCCAAATAATCTCTGCAAGTGGTTCCAAGCCATTTTCTTTGGCTATGCTGGCCTTCGTTTTTCTCTTTTTCTTGAACGGGAGATAAATATCCTCCAACGCTGTTGCATCCCAACAGTCCTCAATCTTTCGCTTTAAACCACCTGAAAGTTTTTCTTGTTCTTCTATAGACTTAAGGACAAACTCTTTACGCTTAATGAGTTCATTCAAATCCTTCCATGCCTTGCTAATGTTGCCTATCTGCACTTCATCCAACGATCCTGTAGACTCCTTTCTATATCTAGAGATAAATGGAATTGTAGCTCCTCCCTCTAATAGCTTAACAGTGTTCTCAACTGCACGCTTTGGTAGATTTAAAGATGTACTAATCCGAATAGCTAGATTCAACTCCATGCCATAAATGTAAGGAAAGCAATGAAAGAAATTGAATAGAATTTAATCGAGACCTCGCTGTAATCCACATTTTTTTTTTAATGATAGCAAACCAAATAACTCGATGTGCTTAATTGTATTTTTTATATTAGAGAGTGATAGAAACTATAGAGCACAGAAAAATTTCATTCCGCACATGAAAATCAACAAATTTATCCCTGGAATACTAGGGCCTATTCTTTGTGGTTTGATTCTTTTCTTTTTCCATCCTGAAGGATTATCCACACAAGCCAATGCTGTTCTTGCTTGCACTATATGGATTGCAATATGGTGGATCTTTGAAGTAACGGATATTAGCGTAACTGCCCTACTACCCATAGTCCTTTTCCCATTGACAGGAGCCTTAGAGATTTCTCAAACAACAGCCGCATACGGACACAAATACATCTTCTTATATATAGGCGGTTTTATTCTCGCAATAGCAATAGAAAAATGGAATTTACATAAACGCATTGCTCTTTCTATCATCAATTTTATAGGTGCAAGCACTTCCAGAATCATTCTTGGTTTTATGCTGGCAACAGCATTTATGTCCATGTGGGTATCAAATACTGCAACCACCGTGATGATGCTACCTATAGCTCTCGCCATTGTTCTCCAGCTCAAAGATGACCCTACAACAGAAATAAACGAAACAGAATATTTTGGAAAATCTCTTATGCTTGCTGTTGCTTACAGTGCTTCTATAGGTGGCATGGCAACGTTATTTGGCACACCACCAAATTTAGTATTAGCAGGGGTAGTGAAAGAAACTTATGGCATAGAAATAGGATTTATGGACTGGATGAAGTTTGGACTCCCTATTTCTATCTTACTCTTGACAATTTGCTGGGTCTATCTTACTAAATATGCCTTCAGTTTTAAAATGAAAGAATTCCCGGGAGGAAAAGCAAAGGTCCAAAGCTTGTTAAACGACCTGGGCAAGTGGAGTGTTGAAGAAAAACGTGTTGCAATGGTTTTCTTTAGCGTCGCCATGATGCTCATATTTAGGCAAAAGATTCAAATATTTATCCCCGCAATGGATGATACAATCATTGCACTAGGTTTAGGCATATTGTTATTTCTAATACCTAGCTCAGACAGGAAAAGAGCTCTTTTGACCTGGGAAGAAGCCGTAAAGATGCCTTGGGGTGTGCTCTTACTTTTTGGAGGAGGGATGGCATTAGCAGCAGGATTTAAAGACAGCGGTTTAGCACTTTGGATAGGAACACAATTTGAACTTTTAAAGGCATTGCCTATTCTTTTACTTATACTCATTCTTATTACAGCTGTAAACTTTTTAACAGAGATCACCTCAAACATGGCTACAACAGCCATGCTTCTGCCTATTCTTGCTCCCCTAGCGTTTTCTATTGATGTACATCCATATGTCCTACTCGTCTCAGCAACTGTTGCTGCCTCTTGTGCTTTTATGCTACCAGTCGCCACACCTCCAAATGCTATTGTCTTTGGTTCGGGCTACCTCAAAATTTCGGATATGATAAAGACAGGGATTTGGATGAATATTATATCTATCATCATCTTAACAATTCTTGTTTATTGGTTTTTACCCAATATCTGGGACTTTGACAGCAGTAGTTTCCCAGAGGAATTTAGGTCAAAACTTGGTGGAAATGGTTAAAAACTGAGCTTTGACGTACATTATAAGCCTCTTCAAACAAATTAGATATAAGACTTCATCTTCCTTGATTAAGTTTTGTAATTTGCAGCTAAGACAGTTATGTTGATGATTGCATTCGGGTCACAGAACTTTCTTGAAATAAGGACCTATGGAAACAGACATGCAATACCAAGTTAAACCCTTTAAAGAATTTATAGCAGATTTCAAGACAGATCTTGCTAAGCTCTTTGCTGAAAGAAATTCCAATTCTAAAGAAATCATACAACGTAATTTCTCTCCAGAAATGCTTAAAAGCATTATGGACCACAAACCACTTTCAGTAGCTATTCCTACTGAATTTGGAGGAAGAGGTTTACACGTAAAAGAGTGCCTTGGTTTACTTGAAGCTGCGTCCTATGAATCTATTTCTTTGACCCTCATATTTGGAATTAACTTTGCCCTCTATCTAGAACCTCTTGCAAAGTATGGGCACCATGTAGACAAAGCTCCAATTTACAATCGGTTTTTAACAGAAGGTAAGATGGGCGGTCTTATGATTTCTGAACCCTTATACGGAAGTGACGCATTAAGCATGCAAACTTCACACGTTAAAGATGGTGACAATTTCAAAATCCAAGGCACAAAACACTGGCAGGGACTTACCGGCATGGCTGACTTCTGGTTGGTTGCATCGCGTGCACAGACATCAAGTGGTGATCTAGGGAGAGATATAAGTCTATTCCATGTAGATATAAGCAAAGAAAACCAAAACATAAGTGTAGAAGAATACTACAATAACTATGGGCTATACCCCATACCCTACGGTAAAAATAAAATAGATGTTTTAGCTCCAGAACAAAATATGCTGGTCCCAGAAACGACAGGAATAAAAATGCTCATGGACACGCTACATAGAAGCAGAATGCAGTTCCCTGGAATGGCAATGGGTTTCTTAAAAAGAGCAACCGAAGAAGCAACTAAATATTGCAACGAACGTCTAGTGAGAGGAAATTCCCTTTTTCAATTTGATAAGGTAAATCACCAAGTGGCTCAATTGCAAAATGCATGTACTATCTGTTCTGCAATGTGTTACCGCAGTGCATTAACCAGTGGTTATAAAGAAGATCTCGCGCTCTTTGGCGTTGAAGCAAATACTATCAAAGCTTCTGTTACAGATTTAATGCAAAGTGCAGCTCAGACACTTACCCAAGTCCAAGGTGGAAATGGATACAAACTAGAAAATTTAGGTGCACGAGCTATAATGGACTCCAGACCATTCCAAATTTTTGAAGGACCTAATGAAATGCTATTTTCTCAGATTTCTGAAGGTTTTACAAAAGCCATGGCACGTAAGAAAAACACAAATCTCAACGATTATCTCTCAGAGCATGATCTATGTCTACAGTCTGCACCACTCTTTAAAGAAGACTTGAATATCAATGTGGAACGTTCAATACCGCAAAGGAAACATGTCGTTCTAGGACGAGTAATTGCAAAAGTAATTATTGCAAATTATGTTATTGACTTAGGAAACCAAGGATATGCAAGTGGGCTTATATCTAACTGCCTTTCTGCATTAAAATCTGAAGTAAAAACATTGATCAGCGCATTTAATGCGTCAGAACAAATTCAACCAGTTCAAGATCCTGGAGCTGACTCCTCTTGGTTTGATTTAGTGTAAAATATATTCCTTAGCTACTAATTTTAAAAGATACTAGTTGGTAAATTCTTTCTTGAATAGACATTTGAAACTTAAAACGATCAAACAATTTCTTTTCCTCTAATTATTACCTTATCTATTTGAGGTGCTCCAAATGAATATGGAATAAAGGCATAAGAGGCGATTTCTTTTGTTATAATCAAATTTGCAATTTTCCCCTTAGTAATTGACCCAAGTTTACTTTCAAGACCCATTGCATACGCACCATTTATCGTAGCAGCATTTATCGCTTCTTCTGGCGTCATCTTCATTTTCACACAGGCTTCTGAAACCACAAAATTCATATTTCCAGAAGGCGAGGATCCTGGATTGTAATCTGTAGCTAAAGCAATAGGCAATCCAGCGTCAATCATTTTCCTTGCAGGTGTGTAAGGAATACTTAAAAAATGCGAACAACCTGGAAGTGCAACAGGCATAGTACTTGTTCCCTTCAGTATTTCAAAATCTTCTTCTTCCATTACCTCTAAATGATCAACGGAAAGTGCTTGATTTTTCACTCCTACTTCCACTCCTCCAATGGAATTAAATTGATTTACATGGATTTTAGGAACTAAGCCATATTTCTTTCCCGCCACTAATATTCTCTCAGTGTCTGCAACAGTAAAATATCCCTTCTCGCAAAATACATCTACATAATCTGCTAAATTCTCTTCTTGAATTATTGGCATTATTTCATCAATAAGAAGTGACAGATATCCTTCCTTATTTTCTTTGAATTCAGACGGTATAGCATGCGCACCTAAAAAGCTGGCTTTGACCTCAATTGGATAGTTTTCTTTGAGCTTTTTAATGACGCGCAGCATTTTCAATTCTGCATCTACCGTAAGTCCATATCCAGATTTTATTTCAACAGCTCCAGTACCTAATTGCATGACCTCTTCTAACCTGTGTTTACTTTGATTATATATTTCGTCTTCTGTTGCCGCCTGTAGCTTTTTAGCTGAATTAAGAATTCCTCCTCCACTTTCAGCTATTTCTTGGTAAGTAAGACCCTTTATCCTATCAGCAAATTCACCCTCTCTATTCCCAACATATACTATATGTGTATGTGAATCGCACCAGCACGGAAGTATCATTTTCCCTGTAAGATCAATTTCTTTATCCACTGATACTTCTGCTAGAGAATCCATTGGCCCAAAATCTAAGATCAAACTATCTTCAATAAGCAAGAAAGCATTTTTTATCGTAGGTAAAACATTCATCTCACTACCTGAAATAAATGTAAGCTCCTCATCACGCACTTGAATAAGTTCTTTAATATTTTTGAAAAGTATTTTCATATTCGCATTTAATCTATTAAAACCTCGGTCTAGCTATGTGCCCAATCTGCCTCATCATTTGACTTAGGGGATAAACCTATATTCTCTTCCTCCAGAATAAGACCTAAACCTACTACCATTCTATTTACGTAATTAAAATAACTACTCACTTGGTTGATTTCTAAAATTTCCCCTTCAGTAAATCCAAACGCCTTTAATTCAGTGATATCCTCTTGTGTGATATTGCTGTGATCCGTAGTAATTTTTACAGCATGCGCAATGCCTACAATATACTGCTCTGACAAAACCCCGCTGAAGTCTTGCTTTTCAATACAAGATATAAGTAAATCATACTTTTCGTCATCACCTAAGTTTTTTCTAATTCCTACACTGTGATGTACTGCGCAATACTCGCAATCATTGATAAGACTGATATAAGTACCTATCGTTTCAAGATACCATTTGGGTAATGTATTTCCTGTATGATGCAGAACACTTTTATACAAAGCCATATGCCCTTGCAATGTATGCGGTCTCAAACTATGAATAGCAAGTACATTGTCAATGTGATTATTAGGGCCACTCACTTTATCATATATGCGTTTTAGTTTCCCCTCTGCATCATTATACTTAATTGTTTTAATGTAACTCAAATCTCGTCCTTTTTTAAGTTTGTAAACAAATCTTCTATTAAGCCATCTTCCACTAGACTAGAAATTGTAACCTGTAGATTGGGTGTGCGTTTCATTTCTCGTTTTATGGCAAATTTTGCCCCAGGGTTTCTAGCCCAACTTCTGCGGGCAATTCCATTATTCACATCGTAAAATAACATAGATCGCAATCGTCTTTCAGAATCCTTGCTACCATCTAAAACTAATCCAAATCCTCCATTCATGACTTCTCCCCAGCCTACGCCTCCACCATTGTGAATAGATACCCAACTAGCGCCACGGAAGCTATCGCCTATAACATTATGGATTGCCATGTCAGCTGTAAATTTGCTACCGTCATAAATATTTGAAGTCTCTCTATAAGGAGAATCTGTTCCACTCACATCATGATGATCTCTCCCTAAAACCACGGGACCTATTTTTCCTTCCGCAATCGCAGTATTAAATGCCTCTGCAATTTTCGTTCTTCCTTCAGCATCCGCGTAAAGAATGCGTGCCTGCGAACCTACCACAAGCTTATTCTTCTGTGCATCTTTTATCCAGGAGATGTTGTCTTGTAATTGCAATTTTATTTCATCCGGTGCTGTAGCTAAAATGTCCTCCAAGGTTTCCATAGCAATCTGATCAGTGACTTGAAGGTCTTCCGGCTTTCCCGTTGCACAGACCCATCTAAAAGGTCCAAAACCAAAATCAAAGCACATAGGCCCTAAAATATCCTGAACATAGGAAGGATATTTAAAATCAATTCCATTTTCTGCCATGACCTCTCCCCCTGCTCTAGATGCTTCTAATAAGAATGCATTGCCATAATCAAAGAAATAGGTTCCCCTTTCTGTATGCTTATTAATGATAGCGGCATGTCTTCGCAATGCAGTCTGTACCTTTTCTTTAAATACCTCAGGTTCTTCTCTGATCATACGGTTTGACTCTTCATAGGATATACCTATAGGATAATATCCTCCGGTCCAAGGAATATGCAGTGAGGTTTGATCAGAAGCGATATGTATAAATATTTCGTCTTCAAAGAAACGCTCCCATAC
Source organism: uncultured Saprospiraceae bacterium (assembly GCA_937967615.1). GTDB lineage: Bacteria > Bacteroidota > Bacteroidia > Chitinophagales > Saprospiraceae > CALCMJ01. The sequence goes on along the minus strand of CALCMJ010000165.1, from coordinate 12,639 downwards.
TTCTACGACATTTCCCACAAAAGCGATAGATACTGTTTCATTTTTCTTTTGCGCTTCTTTTGTCCTTATGATTAAAGTATCTAGCTCGTAAATAATTTCGTCAATCCACCCCTGCTTGTGTCTCTTTTCTGCAGCCTTGAGATTTACCTCAGCACAAATACTAATACAACCAGCTATATTGCCAGCCTTTCCTTGAGCTCCGCTCATTCCACCAAGACCCGCTGTTAGAAATATCTTTCCTTTGGGAGTATCTGAAGGATCTAAGATCTTTCTAAAGGCATTCATCACCGTTATCGTGGTGCCATGCACTATTCCCTGAGGTCCTATGTACATGTAAGAACCAGCTGTCATTTGGCCATACTGCGTCACTCCTAATGCATTATATTTTTCCCAATCATCTGGCTTAGAATAATTAGGAATCATCATGCCGTTTGTCACCACAACTCTCGGCGCATCTTTTGAAGAAGGAAACAAACCCATTGGGTGTCCAGAGTACATGTGTAGAGTTTGCTCATCTGTCATGATTGCCAGATATCGCATGGTCAATAGATATTGTGCCCAATTTTGAAACACAGAGCCATTCCCGCCATAGGTTATTAATTCTTCCGGATGCTGTGCCACAGCAGGATCTAGATTATTTTGAATCATCAACATAACTGCCGCAGCATGTTGGCTATTTGAGGGATAACATTCTAGAGCGCGGGCATACATCCTATAGTCAGGCTTAAACCGATACATATATATTCTACCGCATTCTTCCAATTCATCTGCAAATTCTCCAGCGAGTTCTTTATGCCAATCTTTAGGGAAATATCTTAATGCATTTCTTATCGCCAATTTTTTCTCTTCAAGGCTTAAAATGTCCTTTCGTTTAGGCGCTCTGTTTGCATCTTTTGGATAGATCCGCTTTGGTGGGATCTCATTTGGAATGCCTAGTATGATATAGTCTTTAAAATTCATTGTTTTCTTTTAATTTACTTCTATGGACTTTGACCTAACAAGAGAAATCATTGCATCAATATCATGTTTAAGTACTCTATCCTCTTCTAGCTTCTTAACCTTCTGCCGTATTATACTAAAATTGTTTTCTAATGTATTTGAAAATTTGTTAGGTCTCCTAAATTCCATCGCCTGTGCTGCATACATAAGTTCTATAGCAAGTATTGTTTCTACATTTCCTAAAATCTGGTTTAATCTTCTTCCAGAAATACTTCCCATGGACACATGGTCTTCTTGCCCTAGTGATGTAGGCACACTATCTGCAGAAGGAGGAAAACATAAAGATTTATTCTCAGTTACTAAAGAAGCAGTCGTGTATTGCGGAATCATAAAGCCAGAGTTTATCCCTGACGCCTCAGTAAGTAACCTTGGTAAACCATACTTACTTTCTAATAATAAATAGCTTCTCCTATCTGAAATATTCCCTATCTCTGAGGCAGCAACAGAACAATAATCAATTGCCATTGCTAAGGGTTGTCCATGAAAATTTCCTCCAGAAATGGCTTCAGCTGAACTTGTAATTATAGGGTTATCAGTTACTGAATTCATTTCTATTTCAGCAAGTTCCTTGAGATGATAGTATGCGTTTCTGGATGCGCCATGAACCTGAGGAATACAACGCAGAGAATATGGATCTTGGACACGTTCACAATCGAAGTGCGATTGAAGATTTTGGGAATCCTTCAATAGCATACGCATCCTTTCTGCTACCTTCAATGTGCCCTTAAAAGGACGAATTTTATGTAACTCCTCTTTAAAAGGCGAAGCGCTCCCTTGAAAACCTTCTAAACTCATAGCACCAGCAACATCAGCAAGATCAAGCAGATATTCCATTTTCTTAAGAGCGACAATTGCATGTGCTAAAATAAATTGTGTCCCATTTATTAAGGCGAGTCCTTCTTTCGCTTGCAATTTAATAGGATGTAGATTATGTTGCTTCAATAAAGCATTCGCAGAAATAATTTCTCCTTTATAGTAAAACTCTCCTTCGCCTAAAAGCGGTAAAAACAAATGAGACAATGGCGCAAGATCTCCAGAAGCTCCTACCGAGCCTTGGCATGGAACAATAGGAATCATATCATGTTCAATAAAATACAAGATACGTTCTATAACTTCTAATCGTATCCCTGAATAGCCTTGGCACAATGCATGCACCTTGCACACCATCATTAATTTTGATAATTCTATATCAATGGAATCTCCTACACCTACAGCGTGGCTTATTAATAAATTTTCCTGCAGTTGACTCGTCTGCTCTGGTGATATTTGGACATCACACAGTGGACCAAATCCAGTGTTTATTCCGTAGACTGCAATATCTGAGTTTGCCATTTTAACGACCTTGGCTCTGCAGCTTTCAACTTTGTTTTTTGCAAGTGGATTAAGAATCGCGCTTAACTCAGACTGAGTAATCGCTAAGGCTTTTTCTACTGTCAACTCATCTATTCCATAATTAAACTCCATTCTAGATTTTTATGTAACTAAAAATAAGCTTAATTTCAATAACCAATAATACATATATTCATTACTATTAATAACTATGAGTAATCAAATTGAACTACGTCATATTCGCTATTTCCTAGCCCTTGCTGAAGAGTTACACTTTAGAAAAGCCTCTGAACGCTTATATATTTCTCAGCCCGGACTCAGCAGACAAATCAAACAAATGGAAGAGCAATTGGATGTTTCCCTCTTCAAAAGACATAACAGGAAGGTAGAATTGACTATCCCGGGAGCATATTTAAAAAAAGAACTTGGCGGATACATTAGTGAACTGGATACAATTTTAAAACATGCTAAATTATTGGATCAAGGGATAGAAGGTAATTTAAAACTTGGATATGTGGGGTCTGCAATGCTCAACTTAATACCCACACTCTTATTGCAATTCAAAAAAGAATATCCCAAGATAATATTTGACCTAAAAGAAATGGACAATCAGAGACAAGTGCAAAACCTCCTGTCCAAGGAAATTGATATCGCGTTTTTGCGTTTAGAGAACTTGCCAGCTGATATTAAATCCTTTCCCATAATAAAAGAATGCTTTTGTCTGGTCCTCCCAAAAAAGCACAAAATAAATGCATCTAATTTCAAAAGCTTAAAACAACTAAAAGATGAGTCCTTTATTCTCTTTGATCCATCTTATAGCCCTTCCTATTATGAAAAAGTGATGCAAATTTTTATTGACCATGGATTTACACCAAAGATTTCACATAATACCATCAATGCGATTTCTATATACAGGCTAGTTGAAAATAATTTGGGCTTTTCTATTGTCCCAAAATCTCTTCAAATTCACAAGGCAATGGGCGTTAAATATATTGAACTTGATAAAATAAAACAGCGCACTGTATTATCTGTGGCATGGAATAAAGAAAATAGAAATCCAATCTTATCTAGTATGCTAAGCTTGATAAAAGCACAAAGATAATTTGATTAAATTAGAAAATTGGACCCAAAAAAAACCTATCTTTTAATTTTAAATTGTGACAATCAAACATGCCAATTGACAATCAAATAAAGTCAGGAGACACTTTAATCCTGTCCTACCTTTCCTTGCGTATCGTGGTAGGAATACTGGGAGTTGTTCTACCTCTAGTTATGCTAATAGGAGTCTATTTACTAAGTGAATGCGACGCAGTCCAAGAGTCGATTAGTGCCTATTATCATACAGGTATGCGTGACTTTTTTGTAGGAATTATATGTGCCATAGCAGTATTTCTATTTACATATAAAGGCTACGAATCCAGAGATGATATTGCTGGAAATTTTGCCTGTGTATTTGCATTAGGAGTTGCATTCTTTCCCTCATCTTATTTTGGAATTAAAACGCCATGCATTCCAAATCATATTGATAATGGAATTCTGGATATTCTCCATCTTGCGTCTGCAGCACTTTTGTTTTTAATGTTGGCCTATTTCAGTTTTTTCTTATTTACGAAGTCAAAGGGAAATCCTACAGCCCAGAAAATAAAAAGAAATATGCTTTATAAGTGTTGCGGGGTTCTTATTCTCATATGCATATTGGGTATTGCTCTCTACATCCTTATTTTGCGAGACCGCTATCCAAGTTTGTACGCATTTACGCCTATTTTCTGGCTTGAGTCCATTGCACTTTGGGCTTTTGGCATATCCTGGTTAACTAAGGGCGAGATGATATTGAAGGATTTAGAGGAATAATTTTATCAAATTTCATGCAAATATTATCCATTTTTTAAATTATACTTGATGTTAAGTGTGATTTTGGGCAGGTAAAATGGCCCTAAAAGTCAATAAAAACAATGCTTTAGAGAAATTTCTAATAATCTGCTTTAATTATTGGAACTTAAAACAATATTATTTCATTAAATCCAACAGAAATACGATAATACTGAGATTAATGACTTAGTTTTATAGTATCGGAAGCTTATAGTTTTAGCTTTCTACTAATTATTTTTTATACACATTAAACTTTATTTATGAACATTTTTGTAGCTAAGTTGAACTATGACACTAACAGCTCAACAGTACAATCAGCCTTTGAACAATACGGGCAGGTTGATTCAGTAAAAATTATTATGGACAAATTCACAGGTAAGTCCAAAGGATTCGGATTTGTAGAAATGCCAAACGATGACGAAGGTCAAGGAGCAATCGATGCTTTGAATGATTCTGAGATGGATGGTAGAAACATCGTTGTTAAGAAAGCAGAACCAAGAGAGAGAAGAGATAACAACCGTGGAGGCGGTGGTGGAAACCGTGGTGGCGGTGGCGGATACGATAGAAATCGTGGCGGCGGCGGCGGTGGTGGATATGATAGAAGATATTAATATCATATCAACGACTTAACAAAAAAGGGTTTCTATCTACATAGAAACCCTTTTTTATTTGAAAGAACTTAATTTCCAATAAGCATTTTATCTTTGCGCTTATGTCAGATGACTCCATTAGTATAAATAAATTTGTCAGTTCTACTGGAATGTGCTCCAGAAGAGAAGCAGATCGTTGGATAGAAGAAGGTAGAGTACAAATTAATGGTAAAGATGCTATAAAAGGGAATCGCGTTTTTGCGCACGACCAAGTTATTGTAGACGGTCAGATTATATCCAAAAAACAAAAGCTGGTGTATTTGGCTTTTCACAAACCCAAGGGAGTTACTTGCACTACTGACCAAAACGATTCCAGTAATATCATTGACTACATTGATTATCACAAACGAATATTTCCTGTAGGAAGATTAGATAAAGATTCTACAGGTCTAATTCTTATGACGAATGACGGCAACATTGTTAATGACATCTTGCGCGCCGAGAATGAGAATGAAAAAGAATATATCGTCAGGGTACACAAAGCGATTGACGGAGAATTTCTTCAAAAAATGGCAAATGGTATTTACATTTTGGGTAAGAAGACAAAGAAATGCAAACTCGAACGATTGTCAAAACATGATTTTAAAATTACCCTAACTCAAGGATTAAATAGACAAATCCGACGAATGTGCAATGCATTAGATTACAAGGTAACCTGGCTAAGCCGTGTTCGAGTAATGAATATTGACATTGGAAATCTAGCAGCTGGGAAATGGAGATATCTTAGTGGAACAGAAATAAAAGATCTAGAACAAAAAATATCAGAGCGATAGAACAGACTATTCAAATAGAAACCATTTTTCCAAATGAAAATTTAGGCGTATCAAAAGAACGATACTGGAATCTGGATACATTTAAATTAAACCCTTTAAAGCGCTTGTTTTTACATACTGTTGATCTTGGGAAACAACCAGCTAGACTATTCATGAATCCAGAACAAAGATTTCAAAAGGATTGTGAAACAGAAATGCACAGAGACACATACGGCAGACCATGGAGTCTTGGAAATCATTTCTTTGACTTTCTCCTAGAGAATCATCTTGAAAAACATCATAAGGTTCTTGATTTTGGTTGTGGTGCAGGCAGACTAGGAATTCATCTCATCCAACACCTTGATAAGGGTTGCTATTTTGGCATTGAATCTCATGGCAACAGTCTACGCGCATTCTCAGAATACGAGATTCCAAAATTGAATCTTGCTTCAAAATGCCCACGTCTTCTTTTTGATAAAAACTTCAACTTTGATCATTTCGAAACCAAATTTGATTTTATTATAGAGACCAGTGTTACACAACATATATATGATGACAGTATGCTTCTAAGGGCATATCAAAATATTTCTAACGTCCTATCTCCAAAAGGGAAATACCTTGTAAGTCCAAGATTGCGGTTTTCAGAAAAAGAAATGAATAATCTAGGCTTAAAATATGAGAGGGATTATACTTCGCATTTTATGGAGTTTGAACAGACTAAATATGAAGCAAAAACATATTGGTCTTCATACACAAAACATCAATTCTAAGATGAAACATCTAAAATAAATCCAACTTTATATACATTCTGAATTTTTACGTTTGGATCCTCTGCAAGTAATTTTCTGATTCTTGAAATATATACATCAAATGACCTTCCTAAAAAGTAATCTTTTTTACCATAAATATGCTCTACTGCATCTTCACGTCTAAGAACTTCATTCTTATGCAAACAAAGCAATCTTAAAATTTCACTTTCTTTTTCGGTTAGATGCACAGTATGGTTTTCCAAAATGAGTTCGTGTCTGCTATAATCAAAATAGTACTCCCCTATTTCAAATTGGTCTGGAGAATTTTCATATGGATCCTTAGAATATCTGCGTAAGATGACATTAATTTTACATAGCAGTTCGTCTTCATCAAAAGGTTTAGTGATAAAATCTTCAGCGCCTAATCCATACGCGTGCAATTTGTCCTCTTTCATTGATTTTGCTGTAAGAAATAAAAAAGGGGTTTCTACACCCATATTTCTCATTGTTTTTGCCAGAGCATATCCATCTAATTTGGGCATCATAACATCGAAAAGGCAAAGATCAAATCGTTGCTTGGAAAGGGTATCCAATCCAGCCTGCCCATCTTTGCACAGTTTAACTTTAATCTGAGCAGTTTCTAGGTATTCCATAAGAAGAAAACCCAAATTTAAATCGTCCTCCACTAACAATATTCTTTTCTCTGTCATTCTACTTTAAATTTGGTAACAAGACATGAAATTCACTTCCCTTATTACGTTCGCTTTTTAATTTTACTAAACCTTTATGTAATTCAACAACTGTCTTTACGTAAGAAAGTCCAATACCAAAACCACTGGAACTTCTTAAATCCCCCGTATTCACTCTTTGGAATTTTTCAAAAATGTGCGTTTGGTCCTTTGCACTTATACCTATCCCATTATCTCTAAACAAAACATTTACATTTTTATCATCTGCTGCTACACGAATGTGTATAACTGGATTTACAGAACAATACTTGAGTGCATTTTCAATTAAATTTTTAAACACATTTGTTAAATGGTAATAATCACCTAAAATTTCAATATCCTTTGCTTCAGAACTTATTTCAATTGTTCCTTTGTGTACGTCTATCAAGAGTTTCATGTTTTCTTTCACAGATTGCAAAAGATTATAAATATTTAATGTTTCATTTTGTAATTGATACTCACCACTTTCCAATCTGGAAAGAAATAATACTCTGTCAATCTGTGTAGTTAATTTTGTGTTTTCCTCTTTTATAATATCTACATATTTATGATCATCAATTTCAGGATGAGTCATTCCTAAGAGCTTAAGCGCAAGAGAAATATTTGTAAGCGGCGTCTTAAGTTCGTGTGCCGTATTGTTGAAAAAATCAATGTTGTTTTCAGTGATCCTCTTTTGTTTAATAAGTGACCAGAGTAGAATGAAAGATACTGATGCTAAAAGAAAGAAAATGAGAATAGATGAAATTACCATAGGCTTAATCTTATCATTCAAATAATCGTTTTTAGATAAGAAGGATACGCCCAACATAAAATCCGTATTACACTCTGAGGTACTGGAGGATGGCATCCCTATTGAACAGCAGTAAGTTCCATTGGTAACAGTACAGGAATCATCAAATATTTCTACTTTATATTTATCATCAATACCATAGCAGCTCATGTAATCTCTCAGATTATTTTCTAAATATTCTTGCTCAGCTAGATTAAATACGCCTGCTTCAACTGGGAAATATTTTAAGGAATTATCATCACCGCATCCTTGCAATTCATCAAGATCAAGCGATGTTTCATGCGTTTTATTAAAATCTGTCAATGCGCTTCCCATTGCTAGGTTTACTTTTTGATCAAATTGTTCTTCTATTAGTGTACGAGACATGTTAATCCAAGAAATTTGGAATGCCATAAGAGATGCTAATGCAAAACAAAGGAATGCAAACAAATAAGGAATCTTTCTATAATTAAAATAGTCTTTCAATACATTAATATTTATATTTAACTAAAGAACCAACTAATTCTTGGATTTGTAATTTCGTTTAACAAGTTTTTAACAAGCCTTTATCAAGTCTTACACAGAAATGACATCAGAAGGCCATTAATTTTGAGATTGAAAATACAAATCTGGTATCTCAGCAGATCTGAGTGATTTTAAAAAAAATATATTATGAAAAGTATTTTAAATATTTGTGTACTGATTATTCTTACCACATTAACTATTAGTGCACAAAGCAGCACCGTTGTAAACACAAGTCCACAAAAGGCAGAATGTGTTCCTACAAAAGAATGCGCTGAAAAAATGGGCATGACATTAGAAGAATGTAAAGCTGTATGCGAAAAAGTTTGTAATGGTAAATCTGCATTAAAGGACAAGTCAAATGCATCAAATGTAAATCTAGTAACAATAGCCTCTACCAAGGAAAAAACAAGCTGTTGTTCAACTATAGAAGAATGTGCAAAAAAAATGGGCATGACAGTTGAAGAATGTAAGGCTAGTTGTGGATCTTTTACACAAGCAAATTCCACCAAAGTAGCATCTGCTTCTCTAGAAAGTGAGACAACAAATACAAAAGACAAAAGTGCAGCACCTAAAACATGTGCTAAAACTTCTGCTAAATGTTGTTCCAAAAAGAATTAAGAAAGTTCAAATAAAATTACAGTATTATGGCTGATGTAGAACATGCATCAGCCATTTTTTTTATTCATCTATATCCTTCCAAACATTAAATATCTGGGAAATTTCTAATTGATAGAAATGAGAACAAATTCCTTCCTATTTTTATTTACCTATGTATAAGAGCTTGATTTAAAATTTGTTACGGCGCTCTTAAAGCCAAATTCCAACAGGTAAAAGCATAAGGAATAATAAATATTCATCCTATTGTCTGTATAATTCAAATTGAATTACTAATTTAAATAATAGTTGACCAATAAATAACGAATAACTCCTTCTCTCGCTAGAATTATAGATTTTTGAAAACACATTAAAAAATGATTTTAAAATTGGACTTTGTATGAAAAAACTAAAATTAAACTTTGGTCTCATGCTCTTTATGATGGCCTTTTTCACAACCGGGCTTATTGCTCAAAATACTACCATAAGTGGTAAGATTTTGGACGATCAAGGCCAAGCAGTAATAGGTGCTGCAGTAACAGCCGTTGGAACTACTATTGGCACAATAACAGATATTGATGGTTCCTATGCTATGAGTGTTCCTGCTGGAGTGACTCAAATTCAAGTCTCATATCTTGGATTTGGTACAAGAACTTTGAATATTGCTGACAATGACTACGGCTCCATCGTTTTATCTGAGAGTGTGAGCCAACTGGATGAAGTTGTCATCACTGGACTTGCATCTTCCGTTAAACGGTCTAATCTAGCAAACGCCGTGGCCTCAATTTCTGCTGAAGAACTTACTGGAGTAACATCCCAACAGACAGTAGATGGAGCATTATATGGAAAAATGACAGGAGTCAATATCGTTCAGAGTAACGGAGCACCAGGTGGTGGTATCGCAATGCGACTAAGAGGAGTGTCATCTTTAAGTGGCAACAATCAACCTCTTTGGATAGTTGATGGTGTTTATATAAGCAATGCAGAGATCCCTTCAGGTTCTAGATTTGCTTCAGGAGCAAATTCTGGAACAGAAGAAGGTGCGTCAAATAGAATTGCTGATTTAAATCCTGAAGATATTGAGAGTATTGAAGTATTGAAAGGAGCTTCCGCAGCTGCAATATATGGAACCAGAGCAAATGCAGGAGTTGTAATTGTTACGACAAAAAAAGGTAAATCCGGAGAGACAAAAGTGTCTTTGGATCAGGATTTTGGATTCAATACCATTTCTAATAAAGTGGGAAGAAGAACATATACAGCAGAATCTGTAAGAGAAGCGTTTGGAGATGATGAAGCTGCATTGTTCACGGCTGCTCAAGCTGCAGGGAAGGTATTTGACTATGAAGATGAGATTTACGGTGAAAGAGGATTAATCTCCGATACTAGATTTAAAATTACTGGAGGTAATGATAAGACGCAATTTTATGCAGGTGCTGGATTTAGAACAGAAGATGGTATTATTAAAAACACTGGTTTTGATAGAGCTTCTCTAAGATTAAATCTAAACCACAAAATTTCTGACCGTATTAATCTGGGAATAAACTCCAATTACATAAAGAGTGCATCCTCAAGAAGTTTTACCGGAAATGAAAATGAAGGTGGTTTGAGTTATGGTTATACTTTGGCATTTACAAGAGACTGGATCGATCTTCATCCTGATGAAAATGGAATTTATCCTGGCAATCCGAATTACGCAGGTAATCCACTTTATGTGAGAGATCATGCCAAAAATGAAGAAGATGTAAATAGGTTTTTGAACAGTGCAAATTTGGATTTCAAACTCATGCAAACAGAGAATCAAGTTCTAAAGCTGAATTTTAATGCTGGTCTTGATTACTTCATAAATGAAACGTTTGTTTATGTTCCTGAACTTCATCAGTCGCAAATAGGAACAACAAATGGGTTTATTGGTGTCGGTAAAAATGTTTTTAGTAATGTAAACTATCAAGCAGTTGCTGTGCATGATTATTATACACCTGGTGGAATTAATTTTACTACACAGGCTGGAGTTTCTTATCTAAATTTTGATAGAGATTTACTTTTGAATAGAACAACGCAACTGAACCCAGGACAAACAAATCTTACGCAAGGAGGTTCGCAAGAAATTTCTCAGCGTTTAGAGAACGAGGAAGAGTTTGGAATTATACTCCAAGAGGAAGTAAATATAAATGACAAGATTATTGCTACTGTTGGAGGTAGGTTAGATAAATCTAGCCTAAATGGAGATCCAAATAAATACTATTTTTTCCCTAAAGCATCTGCAGCTTTAAATCTTACAAATTTTGGATTCTGGAGTTCAGATATGTTTGATTTATTTAAACTAAGAGTCGCATATGGCGAAACTGGATCAAGTGCAAGTTTTGGTTCATTGTTTACTGGTCTTTCTCCAGTAAATATTGGAGGATCATCAGGGTTTGTTGTAAATCCAAATCAAGGAAATCTAAATCTTGAGCCAGAAACATCCAAGGAAATTGAATTTGGTGTGGATATGGCTATGCTGGATAACAAATTAGGTTTAGAAGTTTCATATTACATCAGGGATGTAAATAATCTACTTTATGATAGATCATTGCCTACGTCTTCTGGATTCTCAAACGAGATAAGAAACGATCTAGACTTACAAAATAAAGGCCTAGAAATAGCACTTAGATTTATGCCAATTGAATCTTCAAATATCAATTGGAATACTTCTATCAGTTACTGGTTCAACAGGTCAAATATCACAAGATTAGGAACTGTAGACGGAACAGATGAAGCAAATGATATTCCTAGCTTTGTTCCTCCAGGTGTAGCATTTGGATTAGGTCTTGGATCATTTTACATAGATGAAGGCTCTCCTATCACAGGTCTTTGGAATAATGGAGAGAATGGTCCTGAACAAACTGGTGACGCAGAACCTGACTTCCAACTTGGATTTTATAATGAAGTAAACTTCCTCCAAGATTTTGATTTAAATTTCCTTTTGCACTGGAAGAAAGGTGGAGACATTCTTAACCTGACTCGATTGCTTACTGACATTGGTGGAAATACACCTCAAGATGTAGAGGAATTTGTTACAGACAACGAAAACGTAAGAGGTTTCATTGAAGATGCTTCATACATACGATTAAGAGAAATAGGATTGAATTACACACTGCCTATGAGTGCATATTCTTTTGAAAAGATCAGACTAGGGATTTCAGCAAGAAACTTATTTACGATTACTGATTACACGAGTTATGATCCTGAAACTTCTACAAAAGGGGGAACAGGACTTTCTACGGGTATTGAAGTAACTCCATTCCCAAGTTCAAAGCAAGTTTATTTTTCAATCGGTTTAGACTTTTAAAAAAAAATAAAATGAATAAATTAAAATATATATTCGGATTATCTGTCTTCTTAATAGCCTCGTGTACAATAGATGACCAGATAGACCCAAATGCTCCAAGCATAAACAGTGTTCTTACAGATGCGAGCGTACAACAATTAAATTTATTAGCGTCAGGAGTAGAATCTTCAATGCGTAATGGCCTTGAGACTTATGTAGCCGCAACTGGAAGCATAGCAAGAGAGATGTACAAGTTTGATGCTGATCCTAGAAATACTGAAGAGCTTTTAGGCAAAGAAGGGACATCATTAGATAACAATACATTTTACCTTACAGCTGTATACAACACTAGATATAGATGCATAAAG
>CALCMJ010000164.1 GCA_937967615.1 uncultured Saprospiraceae bacterium | reverse complement strand
AGATCTTCCACGTGGATGGAGCAGATTTCTTTCTAAGCAGGAGGTTATTATGTTAAAGCATTTTTCTTAAACTAGAGTGTGTTAAAAATTCAAGTGCAATGAAAATGAAAATGAAAATTGCGGCACACAGTTATCCTTGTTGTTCTTTGTCTTGATACAAAGAACCAAAGATTAAGGCTGTAAGAGTTTCCGGGATATTGGTATTCCTATTAGTTTACATGAGCAATGAAAATGAAAATGAAAATGGAAATGGAAATGGAAATGGAAATGGAAATGGAAATGGAAATGGAAATGAAAATGAAAATGGAAATGGAAATGAAAATGGAAATGGAAATGAAAATGGAAATGAAAATGGAAATGAAAATGGAAATGAAAATGGAAATGAAAATGGCAGCACACAGTTATCCTTATTGTTCTTTGTCTTGATACAAAGAACCAAAGATCAAGGCTGTAATGTCCGCGTGAGCTGCCTGGAAGGTGGACAGCGAATGCAAGTGCAAGCGCAAGAGCAAGTGAAAGCGCAATGAAAAACTTTGGTTTAAGCTGTGTTTATACTATTAGCTGTCCAGACCCAAAGGGGCCGACCGATTAGGGAGCCTGTAAGGGAGCGACCCTGAGTGAGTGGAACGAACGAAGGGGCACGCCCAAGTCTTAATTGCCTTTTGCTACTTTAATACGGTTTGTCAAAAATATGGAAAGAATAATTACAGCAATACTTACGTAAGCCACGTAATTGTAATTTTTTATCGCGCCAGTATCTGTGATGTGGACAATAGACCCTGCCATAAAAGATGCTAAAGCGATTGCAAGTTGCTGGAGGGCCGATTTCATACTCATAAAACTGCCTCTATTCTCTGGCGTGGGGGCTGCTGTTATAAGCGTATTAGGAGCGATAAATCTTCCACTACCAAAGATGAAAAACAGACTGGTTGCTATGAGTGCGATATAAAGACTTGAAGGTGGTAGATGTGTAATCATAATCGTGGGGATAAAGGAAAGCACACATACAATGACAAATATTTTCATCACTCCATATTTATCCACCATTTTTCCTATAAACGGTGCTGTAAAAATTGTAAGGATTCCTCCTGCTAAAAAAATGTATTTTATTTCTACCTGTTCCAAACCTACGTTGCGTATCATGTAAGGAGTGATAAAGGGGATAATTATAAAGTGACCAAGGACTAGAGTCATCCCTGTCAGGAGTGCATTAATCTGATTCTTATCTTTTATAATCAAACCTAATGTGTCCAAGGGTCTTCTTTTTCTATCCACACTTTCAAAGTGTGCTGTGAGGGAAGGAAAGTACAACATGATGAAGATACTCAGAACTACACCTGTTCCTGAAAGCACATAAAATGGTACTCGCCAACCATAAAGATCAGTGAGAAATAAGCCAAAAGGAACCCCTATGGCTGAGGCTGCAGAAAATGCAGTCATGACAATTCCCATTGCCCAACCTCTTTCTTTGAATTTGAATAAATCAGCTACAATAGATAAGACGATGGCTCCTAAGATGCCGCCAAATAATCCTGTGAAAAAACGAAACCCTAAGAGCTGACCATATGTCGTGGAAATTGCGCATAAAAAAGAACCTACTGCAAAGCCTGCATAGGAAAGCTGAAGTGCGTGTTTTCTGTCAAAAAAATCAAGAAATAACATTCCACACATACTTGCCAAAAAGGCTGCAATTGCATATGCGGAGACTAGGAAACTATATTCTTGTGTATCAATATTAAATTCTGTTATAAAAATATCTCCGAGAGGCATTATGAGCATCGTCCCAACAATGTTAGTCGCATTAATAAGCGCCAAAAGATATAGAATTGTATTTCGCTTCAGCTGTTTCTAGATAAGTGGAGCAAGTTACGATAATCTATTACAAGAGTTTGCTAGTTTTTTCATACATTAGAAAAGACCTTACGCTATGAAGAATCGTTTGTTGGCCTTGGATATTTTTAGAGGTATAACTATAGCCTTTATGATCTTGGTAAACACTCCGGGGAGTTGGTCTCATGTATATGCCCCATTGCTTCATGCTAAATGGGATGGCTGCACTCCTACTGATCTTGTTTTTCCATTTTTTATTTTTATTGTGGGTGTATCTATGAGTTATTCTTTCAATAAGTATCAAAATACCGAGAGGTCTCAATGGATAAGTAAAATCCTAAAACGGACTGCACTTATTTTTCTTATAGGTCTTGTATTAAATTGGTTTCCGTTCTATAATAAGTCAATTGGTGATCTTAGGATATTTGGAGTGCTGCAACGTATTGCATTGGCATATGGAGGAGCGGCTTTGTTGCTGGTCTTTTTAAAAGATAAGACCTGGCTCAGAGCGGCATTTGTGATAATACTTCTTGGATACTGGGCTATACTTATGTTTTTTGGTGGGGAAGATCCATTGAGTTTGGCGAATAATCTTGTTCGTAGTATTGACTTAAAGCTTTTTGGTGAAAACCATTTGTATGGTGGATATGGGATGCCATTTGATCCTGAAGGACTGCTGAGTGCACTGCCAGCAATAGGGACGGCATTGCTTGGCTATTTTGTAGGAAAAGAAATTCAGTCAGATCCTGACATTTCTAAAACGATTCCTAGAATTGTAATTGCAGGATTTATATTGATTTCAATAGCAACGGCATGGCATTATTTAGGCTTCCCAATTAACAAACCTATATGGTCTAGTTCTTATGTCTTGTTTTCTGGAGGAATTGCCACTGCCTTCCTAGGACTCTTACTATGGATAATAGATGTAAAGGGATGGAAGAAGTGGAGTTTTCCATTCAGGGCTTTTGGTCTTAATTCGCTTGTGAGTTATGTTCTATCGGGGCTATTTGTAAAGATTTCATTTTTGATAAAAATAGATGGGGCTAATCTATATTCTTGGATCTATAAGAATGTGTTTAGTGCTTTGTTTGGAAATTTGAATGGGAGTTTTCTCTTTGCAATTACATATGTGATGTTCATCTGGTTTTTTGCTTGGCTGCTGTATCGTAAAGGAAAGATTATTAAAATATGATTATGTATTTACGTTCGTTCATATTAATAGGAATACTGATTTCTGTTATTGGCTGCAGGCAGAGCCAGAAAGAAAATAGAATTCGTCCTGAAAATATTTCTACGCAGGAAGATGTCAAAACAGATCCTCTTATTAAGGTAAAACACGACATAGACTACAATGACGCTGAATGGTCAGAGCTTCTGGAAGCGGATTCTATGATTCTAGACATACGATATGCAAGTGAAAATAATTTTACAAAGACTCAGATTTACGATTGTCCACGCTGCTTCCTTAGGCCTGAGGTTGCAAAGAGAATTCGGCGGATAAATTTTCATCTACACAGAAAATATAACTGGCGATTAAAGCTATTTGACTGCTACCGTCCTAGACCTTATCAGCAAAAATTGTGGGACATTGTCCCTAATCCAATATATGTTTCAGACCCTAGTAAGGGTTCCATGCATAATAGAGGAGCAGCTGTGGACCTGACCATTGTAGATATTGAAGGCAAGGAGCTGGATATGGGGACAGAATTTGATCATTTTGGTGAGGAGGCACATAAAGATTATACTGGTTTATCAGATACTATATTGCATAATCGGCAGATATTGGATGAAATTATGGTAGGAAATGGCTTTAAAGGGATACAGTCAGAGTGGTGGCATTATTCAATTTCAGGCCTAGAAAGTGAGTTATCTGAGTGGATTTGGGAGTGTGAGAATTCAATTCCCAAGTAATTCTCAATTTGCATTAACAAATAACTTAAAGATTTACTCTATATTATGCAGCGCTTTCACAAGATGAGTGATATATATAGTATAGACAATTAGATAAATCATAATTATGAAGAAAAAACTAACTTTTCAAATGCACAGCATATGTGCATCTTTCATTTTATTCCTTTTCAGTATAAACCTAGGCATCTCTCAGGCTCCTGACTTAACAATGACTGATATTAATGGTGTTGAGCATGATCTATATGATGACTATTTAAGTCAAGGAATTACTGTATTAATGGTACTTGATGCTGCATGGAATCCATGGGCTGAAGTTTTTGTGGAATCAGGTGTATTACAAGATTTTCACAACCAATTTTCTGGAACGGGGGCAGCTATTTTATGGATAGACACAGATCCTACAACGACATTAGAAGACCTCCAAGGTACTGGGCCTAATGGTGTAGGGTATGATTTTATTTCTGACAATCCATATCCTATTTTCAACCCAGATAATTTTCCTGTAGAAGAATGGTCAATATCCTACTATCCAACCATTAGGATGATATGTCCAGATGGAACAGCGTATTCTGATGGGGATTCAATAAATGGTGATTTCATAGTTAGCAGTGAGATATTTTATGGAAATTTTGAAACTGGTGAAGATATCGCAGAGGCCATGATCGCTCTTTGTGGGACACAATTTGATGTGAGCTCATTAAGTGCACAAGTGTATGCAGATGAAGATGAAAATTGTGAATATGTAAATACAGAGGTAGGAGTACCAGGAGTGCATGCTACTATTACAGGAACGAGTATAAATTTAAATAGAGTTTCTAACTCTCAAGGAACGTTTGGGGCGTTACTAGCAGAGGGAGAATATGATGTACATATTGACTCTCCTAATGACCTATGGGTTGCATGTAATGCTGACCAAACGATAAATGTTGTTGGAACAAATACAAATGTAGAAATAGATTTTGGTCTGCAGGCAACACAAGAATGTCATGATCCAGTTATAGATCTTTCAGTTCCATTTTTGCGAAGATGTTTTGATTCTTACATGTACATAGATTATTGCAATGAGGGAACAGTTGTAATGGAAGATGGCATTGTAGAATTATTCCTTCCAGACGAAATTAGTATTACGAGTTCATCTATCCCTATTGCTTCTCAGTCAGGAAATCTATACACATTTGATATAGGCGATCTTGATCCTTGGGAGTGTGGCGAAATAAATTTAGTTGTACTTGTAGATTGCGATGTAGAACTTGGGACAGAGTTATGCTACCAAGCAGAGATCCTTCCAGAATCTGATTGTGTGGTCAGACCTCGATCTTTAGGTCTAGAGTGCCAAGAGGTTTTAGGATCGTATGACCCTAATGACAAAAGAGCATTTCCGTTATCAGGTACAGATAATTACAAAGTGCTTCCGGATACAGAGATCAAGTATCAGATACGTTTCCAAAACACAGGAACAGATACTGCCTTCACTGTATATATAGAAGATCAAATTTCTGATTTAATGGATCTTACAACCCTTAGAGGAGGAGCGAGTAGCCATTCTTACGAAATAAATATTTTAAATGAGCGTGTGGTGGAGTTTAGATTTGACAATATCATGTTACCAGACAGCAATATCAATTTAATAGGCAGTAATGGTTTTGTGAATTATTACATTACTCAAAACCCGGGCCATGTAAATGGAACAGTGATAGAAAACTACGGCGACATTTATTTTGACTTTAATGATCCTGTACGTACGAACACTACCTATCATGAAGTGGATGATGGATTTGTGGGTACTTCAGATGCAAGTTTTGATTTACGATTCACATTAAGTCCTAATCCAGCGAGAGATCTTATTCAATTAAACATTGATGAAGATCTATGGACAGGAGGTAAGGTGCGTATTGTAGATCTACAGGGTAAATTACTTAATGCACAAAGAGTAGATTCCAAGGTATTAGAGATAGACCTGGATGGAATTTCAGCAGGCATATATCTTATGCATCTTGAAGGAGATGACGGGGTGTTAGGCACGAAGCGATTTGCTGTTATAAAATAGAACTTATATAAGAAGATAAGACTAAAAAGCCTGAAGGATTCTCCTTTGGGCTTTTTAATTATATAGAATTTTGGTCTTTATTTAGATTTAATCCAATTAAAGTATTTTCTTTACATTCCAAGTTATACAGGTGAATGCAATAGAACTTAAAGAAGGAGAAAGAGCTATAATAATTGCCATCCAAGGTAGTTTAGAATTCCAGAATTATCTTTTGGCAAACGGAATTTCTTTGGGTACCATTCTGACAAAAAACTATAGTCCAAATTATTCAAAACTGATCAATTTCACCGTAGGTGGTAAGATGTTGAGCATGCGCTATGCGGATTTTTCACTCATTGACTTTATTAAAATTTAGCTGTGAGTAAAATAGCATTAGTAGGAAAACCAAATTCAGGGAAAAGTAGCTTATTTAATTTGCTTACTGGGCTCAATCAAAAGATTGGTAATTACAGCGGCGTAACTGTGGAAAGGAAAACGGGCACCATAGGCAAACATACTGTGATAGATCTTCCAGGATTAAAAAGTTTGCGCACAGTAAATATTGATGAACAGATAACCAGAGATTACATCTTAGAGCTTACCTCTCTCCCCTCCCCTGTTTTGTTTGTGGCCAATGGAATGCAGCTAGAAGATAATCTTCTATTATTTTCAGAAATTGCTGACTTGCAGGTTCCTATTGCAGTTGCAATAAATTTTAAAGATGACTTAGAAAAAAGTCAAATTGTAATTGACACTAAAAAGTTAACGCAACTTCTGGGTTGTCCAGTTGTGCTCATGAATTCTAGGAACGGAGAAGGACTTGAAGAACTAAACGCAATTTTTGAAGATGACAGATTTCAAATACCCAATGCAGTTTGTAGAAGTCTGTATGACAACTTTGAAGATGGCGAATTAAATAATAATTACTTACACCAAATTCAGTCCAATGCTGTTGCACATATTGTAGAGAACAAAGATGATTTTTTTAAGCGTCAAAAAATTATCGCTTCTACTATTCGGTCATGCATAACAGTTGTTGGGAATAGAGGAAGTTTTCTTGACAAGTCCAAGAAATGGGATAAGATGATGTTGCATCCAATTATTGGATTACTTTTTTTCCTACTTACCATGCTCATCGTATTTCAAGCTGTATTTTATCTAGCAACCATACCAATGGACTGGATAGACGCGGGATTTGCAATGTTGGGTGAATGGTCTAAGAATTCCATAAGACCTGAGTGGTTAGCTGACATGGTTAGCAATGGGATCATTCCAGGACTAGGGGGCGTTCTAATTTTTATACCACAGATTGCGATCCTATTTTTTCTATTGGGTATTTTGGAACACTCTGGTTACCTTTCAAGAATATCATTTATTTCGAATAGATTTTTGACACGTTTTGGATTGAGTGGGCAAAGTGTAGTTCCACTTATGTCAAGTTGGGCCTGTGCCATTCCTGCGATAATGAGCACAAGAGTCATTACGGATCCTAAGGAACGCATTGCTGTCATCATGGCTTCTCCACTTATGACATGTAGTGCGCGATTACCGGTTTATACCATCCTGATTGCAATCATGTTTCCTGCTGAAGGGTCTGGTTTTTTTAATGCGCAGGGTCTAATGCTGTTAGGCTTGTATATTCTAGGAGTACTGGCGACTTTACTTGTGGCCCTACTTGTATCTAAAAAATCAAAAGTGCCTGCGGGAAAACTCTGGTCATTGGACCTACCTGTATATAGGATTCCAAACTGGCGAAATGTGTTTTATAATATGTATCAAAAGACTAAGGCATTTGTAGTAGATGCTGGAAAGGTCATCTTTGTAGTTTCTATGATACTCTGGTTCCTTGCGAGTTTTAGTCCAAAGTCTGACGAATTTTTAGAAACTAATTTTCAAAGCTTAGAATCATCTGGAAAACAAATGTCACGCGAATCAGCGGATCTTGAATACTCTTATGCTGGATATCTAGGTAAGTTTATAGAGCCCGCCATAGAGCCATTAGGCTATGATTGGAAAATAGGGATTGCACTTATTTCGTCGTTTGCTGCAAGGGAAGTATTCGTAGGATCTCTTTCTACAATTTATAGCGTAGGTTCTGATGAAGAATCACTGATCAAAACGCGTTTAAGAAATGAACTAAATCTAAAGACTGGTGAACCACGGTACAATGTTGCTACTTGTTTATCACTCTTGCTCTTCTACGTTTTTGCACTACAGTGTATGAGTACTATGGCTATAGTAAGAAAAGAAACGGGCAGTTGGTATTATCCCGCGATGCAATTTGTTCTTATGCTTATCTTGGCTTATGTAGCTGCGTTTATTGGCTACAGAATAGTTTAAGTAATACCTGAAGCGAGATCTAATAGCTCATTAGAAAAGGTTTTCCAACTATACTTTTCTTTTTCCCGTTCCACGTTATATGAAAATACCTCTCTTCTATTATTATCAAAATAATCTTCTATTGACTTAGCTATATCAATAGGATCTTTTGAGGTTACATAACCTAACTCTCCATGGCGGACCACTTCTGCTAAGCCGCCTACATTAGTCACAAGGATAGGGCAGTTAAAATTATAAGCTATCTGAGTAACCCCACTTTGGCTAGCGGTATGATATGTTTGCGTCACAAGATCAGCTGCTGAGAAATAATATTTTATATCAGTGCTAGGAATATATGCGTCGTGGATAATCACTCGATCTTCTAAATTATTGTCTCTAATGATTTTATTATAGACTTCCTTATCCTCATAAAATTCTCCAACAACTAAAAGGCTAATACGTTTATCCTCTAGATGGGATAAGGCTTCAAGTATTAAATCCAATCCTTTATACTTTCTGACTAATCCAAAAAACAAGAGGTACTTTCCATCTTCTGCCAATTTTAAATGCTTTCTAGCTTCTAATAGGTTCATCACATCTCCAAGATTATCATTGATGGGATGTGGGAAGAATTTTTTTGGCTTAGATGTAAAGCCAGAAAGTTCATCTAGAACTTTTTTAGACATCGTAATGAATGCATCAAATTGCTTTACAAAAAATTGCGTTAATGCTTTGTCACCGGGGCGTTGCTCATGCGGAATAATATTATCACACATAGCAATACGCTTAATGCCTGGATCCAATTTATTTGCTACCCATCCCATACTCATTCCTATGAAGGGAATCCAGAAGCGAAAAATCACAATATCAGGTTTTGCCTTATTCAACTTGTTTACCACTTGCCTCCAGTTGAATGGATTAATAGAGTTGAGTTCCCTTGAGATGTTTAAATCTTTGGGGGAATCTTCAGTACTATACTGTGTTTTTCCAGGGAATAATAGTTTAGGGTACTGTAAGGTGAATGTATAGATAGAAGCATCATGACCTTCTTGCACGAGTGCTCTACAAAATGATTCGTTTGTATCTGCAATACCACCTCTGTATGGGTAGGCTGGGCCAACAATGATAATTTTTTTTGAAAGACTCTCCTTATTCATTGATCATCATGATCTGTGTTCAAGAATAAAGATACTCCTCCTAATTGCAATTGATCTAAATTATGGTCCAATTTGTTATATATGATGAGTAGATATTTAGAAACAGCTATATTCTCTTGCTCCTAACTTTGTGTCTTTTGACATCTATAATTTATTTGACTTTATATGTAATTTCTTTAGTCACTAGACCCATAAGTACAGAACCATCTTCTGAGCTCCTAAGCTTTGACACTAGATTTCCCTTCTCATCATATTTATACAGAATATTCTCAAAATTCTCGTACCCACTGACAAGATTGTTATTCTCATCGTATTCCCAAATCAACTCTTGTCCCTCTAGCATATCAATTTTTTTTAGCAATAAGCCATCTTCAGAATATTCATAAGAATAGTGCGTATCCATTGAATACTGAGAATACTTTTCTTCTAAAATATTCAATTTACTATCATATAAAAATTCGCCCTCCAATTTTATATTCCCTTCCTCATCTCCTTTGTAATTTTTGAGACGCAGATTTTCTCCTTCTTTAAACAGATCAGAATATTCTCTAGGCATTTCTTTTTCTCCCATCATTTTGGCGAAAGGTCCACTAAACTCAATATTTGCTTCATAGCGCATAGTATCTCCTAGCTTATTCATCTTTGATTTCATTACCATCATCCCAGCATCCATATTTAATTCGTCTACAATATTATCTTCTAGAAAAGACATGCTCATAAGGTTTGTCCCATTTTGAACAATATTTACAATTCTGTTCTTCTCATCATACTTAAACTCTTTCATTGAATTCATTTCCGTGAGTGCGGGATCTGCATACATTTCAGTATAATTCATCATTTTTCCAGAATCATTATAACCTGCGTTTCCAGTTAATATGAGTTTTTTGCTGCTATCATAAGTTTTAGTTATAGTTTCAAAGTCTGATACAAACTCTACTACTGAATAACTCTCCATAAAAAGATCTACAGAATCTCCATTTATTATCAAAGTCGAGTCTGGCTCTGCTTCAGTGTAATTAGACATAGTATATGTAGTTTCTACTAATTGCTTTACCCCTTTAAGAACTTCAGGTTGTTCGTTAACAGCCTTAATAATACTTATCATGTTATCTTGGGCAGATAATGCATTCATGCCAATTAATATGAGTGCGGATAAGGTGAGTATATTTTTCATATAATAATGGTTTAGTAAAGCTCAAATTAAAGCAAAATTCTTGATTATTCATAGCTTAAGAAAAGATGCGCTTTAAGTTGAAAGTAAGCTTAAATCGTTATGGATACCTAGGTTTATGTTAATTTTCAGGACATATTAATACAAATATTACTGCTCAAGAGAAAAATCTAATTTTCCTTTCAAGAATACACATAATATTCAGTAACTTCTCTTGACATTTTATTTTACTGTCAAAACCAATTTGCATTATGAAAAGAGTATTCACATTTCTAATTATCCTAATTCCATTCTTCCTAGCTGCTCAGACTTCAAAGATTGAAAAGTATCACAAGGCGAAATACTTTGAGCCAGCTGAGGAATTAAACACTGAGCAATTTATAGCAGAGTATTTTGATGATTTAGGTTTAGAAAATCCAAGTGACCTTAAAAAAGGGCGCAGGTTTGAATCAAAAAATGGCTGGGTACGTAACAGGTATAAACAAGAATACCGGGGACTTGAAGTTTTGGCTTCGTCTTTTATATTACATGAGCAAAATGGAATTGTAAAACGATCTACTGGGTCATTGTTGCCAGATATTAATATTGACATAAATCCTACACAAACTTTATCGGCAATTCAAGCAACTTTGAGAAATCATATTTTGATATCAGAAGAAGTATCTTCAACTGATCTATTTAAGCTAAATGAAGAAATGGTTTTGGGAGAACCGCGATTGTGTATAATGGACAGAGCATTTCCAGACTTTTCAGGTAAATATAAATTAGTCTACGAGCTAACTGTAGAAAAGCAAATTCCTGAATTTGAATCCAAGATTTACTACTTAGATGCAAACACATCTGAGATATTATATGAACTTAACAATATCCATGGTGTCAGTGTTCAAGGACAAGCCAATACGAATTACTATGGCTCGCAAGCAATAACTGTTGATTCAATCTCACCAAACTTATTTAGACTTTATGACGAAGGAAGAGATATTGTTACAGTTAATTTTAATGAAAGAGATTTTAGTTCAGGCTATACCTATGCGATTTTTGAAGATGATAATAATTGGTGGAATAATTATAATGAGGATAGAGATGAGGTAGCAACTGATGCACATTATTGTGCTGCAGCTTACTATGATTTTATGAATGATAATTTTGGGTGGAAAGGCTTAGATGGTCTCGGAAATGAAAACAGCACAATGCTAACAGTTGTTCATTGGAATGGGACTTTTTATTTAAATGCCTTTTATAGCCCCTCTAGGGGTTACGTTGCTATTGGTAATGGTCTATGCATTGACTATGATCCTCTTACAACTTTGGATGTTATAGGTCATGAATATGCACATGCATTTACTAACTATACTTCTGGCCTAATTTACCGAGGTGAATCAGGAGCATTAAATGAAAGCATAAGTGATATCTTAGGTAAGGCAATAGAGTCCAAATACGATCCAGATAATTTTAATTGGCTAATTGGAGATCGTTTCGCTGTTGATAATGGTGAAGCATTTAGAAACATGGCTGACCCAAATGATAAAGAAGATCCCAAATATTATGAAGGCGAATTTTGGATTGATCCGACTGGTTTTTATGATAATGGTGGAGTGCACTTTAATAGTGGGGTGTATAATTTTTGGTACTATTTACTAGTCGAAGGAGGAAGTGGAATTAATGAAGGGGGAAACAGTTATTCTGTTGAACCGATAGGCTGGGAAGATGCAACCGATATAGTCTACGGGGCGCAAGTGGGCTATTTTGAACCAAGTACAGGCTATAAAGATGCTTATACACACACACTCCAATATACTGAAGATGTATTTGGTCAAGGAAGTAGTCAATATTTAGCAGTAGAAGAAGCTTGGAGGGCAGTTGGCATAACTTCTAATGAAGTTGAAGATGTCATTAGTGTAGGCGGTACTATTCAGGTAGATGGTATAGCAACTACAATATGTACGAATGAATGTATTGACGTTACCCTAGATATAGTAAATCTGGGTGGTACGCCTATTGATGCACAAACCAGTATAGAATTGCGATATATTCTTGACAATGATATCCTAGCTAATGAGACGTTAGTACTGACCCAAGATTTAAATGTGGGGGATACGCTTCCTTTTACATTTGGACGTCAAATATGTTGGTTTGATATTAACGGTAGTCAAGATTATTTAGAAATTGAAATTTCATCTGATGGTGGAAATGAATATACCCAGTTTGACTATGATTTTATTAACCTTAATTCAGGCGCGCCATTTGATGTAGAATTTACACGATTTGAGCTGACGAGCAATGTTTGTGACTCAGATTTCTATTTCTTACAATATCGTTTCGAAAACGAAGGTTGTGAAACTATTCCAGAAGGCACTCAATACCAATTAATTATCAATGTTAACGGCAACGAGCAGATAGAAACGCGAACACTGAATGCAGACAGTAGACCTAGTGTAGGACAAATTGTACTTACTAGTTTTGATTTTGACGTTCCTCTGGATAATAAAAACGATTACACGGTTGAACTTGTATTCTCTGATGACCCAAACCTTTCTAACAATACATTAAGTGGCGTTTTTAACACTTACGAGGTTATGGAAGAAGGAAATATTGAAGGCTATTCAAATTACAATACGAATGGAAGTCAATGGGTATTTACAGATGAAGCATTTTATTCATTTACACAAAGTATGTTTCATGCATCTAGTGAACGATTAATTGTGGGCAGTGATGAACAATTTTTTGAATTCAATGAGCCTCAAAAATGTATAACTGCTGAAGATTTTATGCTAAGTGCATCATTTATTAATAAAACTCGCTTAAACATTTGTTACGATACTAAAAATATGCAAGACCCTGTACTAAGGTTTGAGTATATACCCTATTACTCAGGAGAAGTACCTGGACTCATTCCAGAATTTAC
>CALCMJ010000163.1 GCA_937967615.1 uncultured Saprospiraceae bacterium | reverse complement strand
ATATAGTAGTTTTAATTGTTCGTAATAAATATGTGCAGATGAGCCAAGCCCCTCAAGCATAAAGGCAATATAGAGAATAGCAAGGAAACAGTGAAATTTGCTTCTATGAAAAGTCTGTGAAGTCTATGCAGTAAGCACTTTAGCAAGCTTAAAAGAATGTCAACGCATATTATATTCACACGCTGTTTTTATGGTTTTAAGATATTCCTTGTGTTTTTATACACGTTAGCAGTATAGAATTAGCATATTACATAGAAGTATTTAAGGTGTTTTATAATAGCAATGTGATAATTCGGATTTTATCCGAGGAGTCAGATTGCTACTTTTTGTATTTTATAAAAAACCAAATTGTATTAAAGACTGACTATGAAAAAAATATTTTTATCCAGAATTTGTAGAGTGTTTTCCCTCTTTGTTATACTGACTGTTCTTATTAGTTTTTCCTCAGGTCCACCTGCTGGGAATACTGGCGCCCCCGGTGATGGAACATGTGGAGGATGTCATGGTGGTGGATCACAGACTGGAACAGTGGACATTACGGGAATTCTAGATGTCGATAATCCCATTATTGCAAATAAAACATATAACGTAGATGTATGTATCACCCTGTTATCAGGATCATCCCCAAGAGCAGGTTTTCAATTTGTGGCACTAGATGGGAACACGTCTACTTCAGGAAGTATAGGAACAATATCCAATCTTGGAACGAATGTAGGGACTACAACCTCGGGTAGTAGGGAGTATGTCCAACACAGTGGTGGAGAGAATACATATTCTGCTGGTAAACTAACTTACTCATTTGATTGGACAGCTCCTGCAACAGCAGTTGATGATATTTCTTTTTATGTGGCAGCAAATATTGCGAATGGTTCTGGTACTGGAGGTGATTTAATTGTGTTTGATAGCGATCAAAGCATTACGCTCCCAGTAGACCTAGTAGAATTCAAAGCCACAGACAATAGTGATGGACGCGTTTTACTAAAATGGATAACCGCATCTGAACTCAATAGTGATTACTTTGAAATTTTACGAAGTGAAGATGGAATTGACTTTTACTCAATAGCGAATGTAGATGCCCAAGGATTTTCCAATGAGATTTTTGAATATAAATATGTGGATGAAAATGCAATTACCAATCGTAATTCTTACTACAGACTTAAACAACTTGATATAGATGGACAATATGCATTTTCAGATATTGAAACTGTACAGGCACAGCAATTTGATAATTCATATTTAAATATCTTTCCTAATCCAGCAAACAGAAATGGATGTCTGTTTATTGACTATTTTTCAAATGAAGATCTTCCGAATTCTAAATATAGCATTCAAGATATTTTTGGGAATACAATAATTCATGATGCCCAGTTAGATTCTGGAGTAAATAAAGGTTTCAATAAAATAGTAGTTGACATCAAAGAAGTGCCAGCGGGCCAATATGTATTATTGATTTCTAATAATAACAGACTTTTACAATCTAAATCTTTTATCGTAGGCAATTAATAGAATGAAGAATTAAGAGTTAAGTTTTTTATAATTCATAACTCTTAATTCTTCATTCATAATTTCGATTTAATGTTTATCAGTAAAACTCCCCTCTAGAATCTTATGTATCCTATGATGGATATAAGACAATTGCTGTTGCGCTGTTTCTGAACCTTTAGGTTTTTTAGTTGCTGTAGCAATGTTCATTAAAGTCGCCCTAGCAAAAACCGCTATATCTGACATTATAATCTCTTTGTCTTCACTGTTGACTAATTCGCCAAGTCTCTCTACATAGACACGTTGCAAATTTCTAATGTATGGGTCGTCTAAATTCTGATTTTTAGAGAAAATACTTCTGTGCGTATCAGAGAATAAGCTGGAGAGTTTGTATGCACCATTCTGGTTTGCAATTTCATTCTCCACCATACGTTTCATTCTGTTCTTGTCAAAAAGAGTTCTGAAAACATAGGTCTGTAAACTTCCAAGTTTGTCCATATATGAACCTGGTGTGACTCTTCCTAAAATCTCTTTATCATTAAGCCAAGTAGGTGTGTTAAACACATAGCTGTTCAGAAAAGACATGGCTCTCTTTTGCTTATCCATACTCGCATGATTGTATGTTGCTGCATCTTGGTCATATGTTTTATAGACTTCCACAAGTCCACCTACATTTGCTATAACATGCCCCATGTACCTGCGGTATTGATTAATGACTTGACCATAGAGCTCATCTAAATTTTCAAAGCTCTTGCCTTCCTCCGCAGTCCACTCAATGAGGTTTGGAATCACGCGCTTTAAATTGCGTATTCCAAATTCACTAGCACGCATAGAATCGTCACCTATGTCTTCTGTTTGAGACGTAGGATCTGGCGGAAGCCCTCTTTGCCTGCCGTAACGATACATAGGATCATCAGCATGTGAATTCACTAATGCATGTAATTTTTTCTTCTCCTCCGCTTCTGATCTTGCATTTGGGAAATACGTATAACCGTATTTTATAGACCAGTCATCATATGTGCCAATGTCAGGCATAAGCCCCACATCGCCATCTTCTGGTTGAGCAACATAATTAAACCTTGCGTAATCCATGATGGAAGGTGCAGTTCCCATTTTCTTAGTGAATGTAACTGAACGTAATGAATCAACAGGGTAGGCGACAGAGGCCCCCATATTGTGCGGCAGTCCCAGTGTGTGTCCCACCTCATGTGCAGAAACAAATTGAATTAATCTACCCATGACTTCCTCCTTAAATTTTGGAGTTCTTGCTTCAGGATTTATTGCAGCAGTTTGTATAAAGAACCAATTCCTCAAAAGATTCATGACATTGTGATACCATATAATATCCGACTCTAGAATCTCTCCCGTTCTAGGATCATGCACGTGTGGTCCCATCGCATTTTGAATATCTGTACTCACATACCGTATTACGGAATAACGCACATCTTCAGGCGACCAGTCAGGATCTTCTTCTTTCGTAGGAGCATCTTTGGCCATTATCGCATTTTTAAAACCTATTTTTTCAAATGCTTTCTGCCAGTCATTTACACCCTGTTTAAGATATGGTACCCACTTAGCTGGAGTGGCAGGGTCAATGTAATATATAATAGGTTTTATAGGCTCTGATAATTCACCTCTAGCAAATGCATCTGGATCCTTAGGTTCTAGTTTCCATCGTGTGATGTATCTCTTCGTTTCTGCTCTTTGTTCGTCTGAACTATAATCCGTTTGTCGTATACTAAAATACCCAACTCGATTATCATATTCGCGTTTACGCATCTGCTCCTTAGGCAGCATTATAATTGACTGAGCCAGTTCCACAGACATGGTTTCAGTAATTTGATTATCAGGCAGCTTTTCTCCGCCCTTATAAGTCACAACATGGCGCACTTCTAAGTTTTGCGGGAAACTCTTTATCCCTGAGATAAAACTTCTATCAGAATCTACACCTTTGATCCCAAAGTCTTTCTTTTGATTTGCATTGACAGCACTTATCATTGCAATGTCACTCGTGAAGAACTTATCAACTTTTATCAAATAAGAGTCTTTATTCTTTCCTTCCGTTTCTATATTAAAGGCATGGATGATAGGTTCAAAATTGTTGTTTTTAACAGATTCATAAATAGGGTCTTCAAAGCTTGCTACACTATTATAAGAAACGGAGCGCAGTAAAATTTTCTTCCCTTGTTTTTGCCAGCGTATTACCTGTTGCGGTTTTGATCTTACACCTGCGCCTCCAAAGTTGAGGCCCTTTACAAATCCAGCAATCCGAGTCACAATTAGCATTTCTTGGTCTAAGACGTCGTTGCTTATTTCTAGATAATTATTTCCATCAACAAGGTGATGACTTATTAATCCAGTAGAACTCACAGCCTCTGCCGTAATAATCTCTGAATACGTTTTCTTCTTTTTATCGTCTTTTTTTTCTTGTGCAGATACTTGCAAAACGTTGAGACATAAAAAGGAAATTAATAGAATACATATATTTTTCATTAGGTCGATATTATACTCCTAAGCTAAAACATTTTATTAATATTTTAGGAATGGATTTTTTCAGTAGTAATTATCTATTGCGATTGCACAAGAATAAGTTGCGATATCATAGCACAACACTTGTCTAACTGCTCTTTGGCCACAAATTCATCCGCTCTATGCGCTTGTTTTATGTCTCCAGGACCACATATTACAGCTTGAAAGCCAGCCTCTGCAAACTGACCCGCTTCAGCAGCATAAGACACAGCACCCAGATCATTCCTACCAGTTAATTCTTTAATTAACGCAACTACGCTATAATCGTCTGGAGTGTCCAAGGATGGAACATCTGGATGATCTTCTACAGTTTCAATTTTGAAATCTTTGAATCGTTTTCTGCATGCCTGCTCCACCTCTCTGCAATGGCTCTCAAATTCTTCCAATATTTCTTTTGCATTATCTTTAGGAATAACACGCACGTCCCAATAAAAACTCGCAGAGTCAGAAATCACATTGGGAGCTATGCCAGACTGTGGAAAAAGCCCACAATGTATAGAACTATGCGGTGGATCAAATCGATCATCAATTTGCCCTGCCTCAACAAGACTATTCATTTTGTTTTCTAACCAAACAATTAATTTTGCAGATTCATGGATGGCACTCACCTCGTTTCTTATACGCGAACTATGACCTGCAGAACCATTGACGCGTGTCTTATAAATAACGATACCTTTTTGCCCTACAATAGGTTGCATCATAGATGGTTCTCCTATGATTGCATAAGCTGGCTTTTCAGTATATGTCGTTTTTATATGTTCAGCTAATTCTGGCGCTGCAAGACAACCTATCTCTTCGTCATAAGAAAATGCAAAGTAAATTGGCTTCTTTAAATTTGCTTTGGTCATCTCCGGTAACATAGAAAGGCAACAAGATAAATATGCTTTCATATCGCACGAACCTCTCCCATATAATTTCCCGTCTCCTTTGTCAGTAAGAACAAATGGATCTGAAGCCCATTCTTGCCCTTCTACCGGAACAACATCCATATGGCCAGATAAAATTGTGCCACCATCTATAGCAGGTCCTATTCGGCAATGAATAGATCGTTTGCTACCATCTGTATTTGGAACATTCACAAAAGCAACTCCATGCTTGGTCAAGAATTCTTCAATCCATTCAGCAATTGAAATATTACTTTGCCCGCCCAGTACAGAGAAACTCACCAGTTTAGCTAAAATTTCTTCAGTGTTCATTTTTTAAGATTTTAAACCTCATAATTCATCATTCATAATTCATTCAGGGCGTGCCACTCTTTCGCTATCGCTCTAGAGTGTCGCAGTATTCCAGGCTCGTTGTTCACTCGGTATTCCATCGTCTTGCAGACTCTGGAACACTAAACCCTCCATGTTGCTCACGCAGACTATCGCATTTCCATTTTTATTTCTATTTCTATTTTCATTTTGTGTCGCTCCTATGGAATTACTATAAATATTTCGCTCCTACGGAGCATCGTTTGTCGTTGAATAATCTGGTGCTATAAATATTTCCCGCTATCTCATGACATTCATAATTCAAAACCTCCTCCGTCCCAAAACCATTCATAATTCATGACATTCGTAATTCAAAATTCTCTCCGTCCTAAAACCATTCATAATTCATAATTCATCATTCAAAATCCTCTCCGTCACAAAACATTCATCATCCATAATTCATCATTCATCATTCCTAATTCTCCCTACGCCGGCCCCCAATCAATAGCAACCATAATCAATAAAAAC
>CALCMJ010000162.1 GCA_937967615.1 uncultured Saprospiraceae bacterium | reverse complement strand
TGGTAGAAGTAGCTGAGTGCCATACGCCGTAAATGTATCCAGTAGCATATGTGTGAATAGGCATAGCCAGGAAAGAATTAGAAGTGTAATGTATTTAATGCCTTGGCACCATTTTGTTTTACTCAGCACAAAAGCAATAAGGAATGCTGCTAAAACGCTGAACAGAATAGAGTGAGAAAAGCCTCTATGTATGCTCAACATGTCTAGTTTGCTATAGAATAAGTAGAGAATAACATCAAGGTCAGGCACTGTAGCAATGATAGCTCCCAGAATTGCAGCTTTATTTCCTATTCTCTTGCCAAGGATTGCTTCCCCAATTGCTGCTCCCAATACGCCTTGTGTGATGCTGTCCATCTTTTGTGTTGTTTTCCAGAAATAAAGAAGGTCCTAAATACTGAAATTTACAATATATTTTGCCTCTATTTCTAAGTCAAAGCCATTCTAGATTTTGGCTGGTTTTTGGAGTAATTCAAAAGGTAATATTAATTGGGTATTATTATCATTCTAAGAGTTTTCTTCAAGGTAAAAGTCATAATATTTATAGGCTATCATACACTTAATTTCTTGACTATCAACAGAGTATATTTCTACTTGGAAACTAATTAATTTGATTGATAGAAATAGTCTACAAAAAAGTAAAATAAACCAATCCAAGAGATACCTTTATTAGGAATTTGATCGTCTAATGTAAGTTTAAAATACATCACATACTTTGAGTAAGACAAGACTGATATTACCTAACGAATTTGAACCGCACAAGCATTGGTACCCAAAGGCTTTAAATGCGACGATTCATCCAATGATCAGCTTCTTTCTGAATCTAGAACAGGAACGTATTATAACTAGATATTGCCACATGCATCCTACAGTCAGCTCAGATAAGTTAAGAGAGATTCTGAATCACAGGGCGAAGTATTTTCTTTGGGGTGGTGCAGATTTACTGAATGTGACTTCAGCTGGGGGTAAGCGGCAAATGGTAGTCATAGAAAACAACTCTTGTCCTTCTGGTCAGAAATCCATGCCCCTGGTAGATGATAATCAGGAGCAAGGGGCATACAGGCTCATGGTAGAAAGAACCTTTAAGCCCAATTTGAAGAATCTCAGGAATAAAATTAAGGGTGGCATTGCAGTGATTTATGATAAGAACCCAATGGAGGTTTCAGGGTATGCAGAAGTTATTGCTGATGTGATGGATGAACCCGTTTATTATACCTCCTTTTTTAATTATGAAAAAGATCCTTCGGTCAAGTTTGTAGATGGTGTGATGCACGTATTTGACGGAGATAAATGGATTCCCATAAGAGCGGCATTTAGATATGTCACTCAGAAACCTTGGAATAGAATTCCTGTAAATTCCAAAACGAAAATTTTAAACCCTACAATTGCTTGTCTGGCGGGAGGAAGAAATAAAATGGTGGCTGCTAAAGCCTATGATATTTTTAATGCTGAGATTGAACAGTATGGGTTGAAAATTAATATGCCAGAAACGATTTGGGATGTGAGTAAAAATGAAATTCCAATTTGGGTAAGAAAAATGGGTGGACATGCTGTAATTAAGGTGCCATACAGTAATGCTGGACAGGGTGTGTACACAATCGTAACTGAAGAGGAATTAGATGCGTTTATGGCATTGGAGTTTGATTATGATTTGTTTATTGTGCAAAGCCTCATAGGGAATTCAAATTGGAGTAGTACAACACCTGCAGGTAAGTTGTACCACGTAGGAACTATTCCCAATCAAAAGAATCAAACCTTTGTCGCAGATATTAGAATGATGGTCAGTTCAACTGAAATCGGCATTAGACCCTTGTGTACGTATGCGCGTAGAGCAGAAAAACCGTTGGTCGATAATATTACAGCAAGTATTGACAGTTGGTCCATGTTAGGAACTAATTTGTCTATAAAAAATCCAGATGGGACTTGGGATAGTGATACGAACAGGTTAGTGTTAATGGATCGTAGAGATTTTAACAAATTGGGCATAGGATTGGATGATCTTATTGAAGCTTTTATTCAAACATGTCTGTCTATGGTTGCAATTGATAAAATGTCTCAAACCTTGGTAAACAAACAGGGCAGATTCAGAATGAAATTGTTCAAGAGTCTAAACGATGATCAGAGTTTATTGGATGAAATAAAACAAGATTAGATTACAAACAAGATGTATTATATGAATTGCGATAAAATTAGTTGTGAATGTTTAGATTTAGCGAATATGCAGATAGCATATATTTCTAAAGGCATGGAAAGAAAAAACACCTTGAATTTTCAAAAAAGTAATATAGAGAACTACTACTGATGAAGAATACCTATTTTGACTTAATAGACCAGAGTTACTATTTCCCGCAAGAAGGCTTCGACCTAAAGAATGACTACCTGAGTTTTCATGGCATCTCCCTTAAGTATTTGATCGAAAAATACGGAACCCCTTTCAAACTTGTTTATCTACCACGCATTGGCGAACAGATCAGAAAAGCAAGAAATCTTTTCAACAGAGCAATAAAGAAAAATAATTATAAAGGCAAGTATCATTATTGTTATTGTACAAAATGCTGCCACTTTTCTCATGTAGTTAAATCAGCGTTACGAGAAGGTGTGCATTTGGAGACTTCTTCTTCTTTTGATATTGATCTTATTTTTAAATTATACGAAGAAGGGGAGTTGACTAAAAATACAATCATAGTCCACAATGGATACAAGACTGAAGATTATCTCAAAAAGATTTTAAAACTAAATAGAGAGGGATTTAAAAATTCAATCCTTGTACTTGATTCTAAAACAGAAATAAAGAAAGTAAAGGAGTATGCTTCTGAATATAGCGGCAACCTAAAAATAGGAATACGTATAGCTATAGACGAAGAACCGCAATCCGCATATTACACATCGCGCTTAGGTATAAGGCCCTCAGAGATACTTGATTTTTATAAAGAAGAAATCCATGATGATGAAAATGTTTCATTGAAAATGGTTCATTTCTTTATTGACACTGGGATTAAAGACAATGTGTATTACTGGGGTGAATTTCAAAAGGCTTTGAATCTTTTTGTTGCCCTTAAAGAAGTTTGCCCTGAGATTAAAGCCTTAAATCTTGGCGGTGGTTTTCCAATCAGAAACAATCTTGGTTTTGAATACGATTATGAATATATCATTAATGAAATAGTGAGTAATATAAAATCAATTTGTGTGGAAGCCAATATTGAAGAGCCTGATATTTTTACCGAGTTTGGAAAATATACAGTGGGGGAAAGCGGTGCGATTATTTTTCAAGTCTTAGAGCAGAAACATCAGAATGATAGAGAGGTTTGGTATATGGTGGATAACAGTTTAATGAACACAATTCCTGACGCATGGTCCATACTGGAAAAGTTTATAATGTTGCCGGTAAATAAGTGGCAAAATGAATACACAAAAGTCAATATAGGTGGAATCAGTTGTGACCACTCAGATTACTACAATTCTGAAGATTTTAACCAACAATTATTTCTTCCAGTGATTAAGGATGAAGATAAAGAACCTTTGTATATAGGTTTCTTCCATACAGGTGCATACCAAGATTCAATAAGTGGTTATGGCGGAATAAAACATTGCCTTATACCAGCTCCTAAATTAATCGTAATAGACAGAGATGAAAAAGGAAATTTTGTAGATTATGTGTATAGAAACGAACAAACTGTGGATGAGATGTTGTCAATTTTAGGTTATCATAAATCAGAATAGTTATGAAAAATTTCGCAGGAATAGAATCGCAATTTACGCAGCTAGAAGATGCTAATATTATTCTTCAATCTATCCCTTACGATGGTACGAGTACTTGGGGGAAGGGGGCTGACAAAGGAATAGACGCTTTTTTGGATGCAGCTGAGAATATGGAGCTTTATGATATAGAGACAGATTCTGAAGTGTATAGAGAGGGTATACATATGCCTGAGGAATGGTCAAATTTTAATTCTCCTGAAGAGATGTTTAAGTCTACTTATCTAGGTGCTAAACGCCTTTTAGATTTAAATAAATTTCTAACATTCTTTGGAGGAGAACACTCTATCAGTATAGGAGTGATTAAGGCCCATTATGAGCATTATAATAATCTTTCTGTACTTCAAATTGATGCACACGCTGACTTGAGGTCTGAGTACGAAGGTACAAAGTACAATCATGCTTGCGCAGTTTTTGACGCAAGTAAACATTGTAATCTTGTACAAGTAGGAATTAGGAGCATGGATGTTTCAGAGAAAGAACATATGGACTTTTACAATGTTTATTTTGCGCATGAGATGTATGGTAAATGGGATTGGATGGAATCTTCAATAGGACGACTCACAGAAAATGTGTATATCACATTGGATCTTGATGCTTTAGATCCCTCCATTATGCCTGCTACAGGTACTCCTGAGCCAGGGGGCCTAACTTGGCCAGTTATAACCAATTATTTGTCAATGGTGTTTGAACAACGGAATGTTGTTGGGTTTGATATTGTGGAATTAGCACCTATTGAAGGAATAAAATCCCCACAATTTTTAGCCGCTAAACTTTATTATAAAATGCTATCATATAAATTTTCAAACAATGGAAAGTAAAGGAAGAGTATCGCAATTTATCCTTGAGCATTATAAACATTTTAATGCCGCAACCTTAGTGGATGCGGCTAAAGAGTACGAGGTACAGCTGGAGAAGGGGAATAAGATGATGATAACTCTGGCAGGGGCAATGAGTACAGCAGAACTTGGTAAGTCTTTGGCTGAAATGATCAGGCAGGACAAAGTGCAGATTATAAGTTGTACTGGTGCCAATCTTGAGGAGGATGTGTTCAATCTTGTCGCTCACAAACATTACAAACGCATACCCAATTATAGGGATTTATCACCTGTGCAAGAAAAGGAACTTCTGGACAATCATTTTAACCGAGTGACTGATACCTGTATCCCAGAAGCAGAAGCAATGCGTGCGATAGAAAAGCATTTATATAAAGCTTGGAAGAATGCTGATTTAGCAGGAGAAAGCTATTTTCCACATCAATATTTTTACCAAATTCTTCTTAGTGGGGTCTTGGAAGATACTTATCAGATAGACCCAAAAGACAGTTGGTTACTTGCAGCCGCGGAAAAGGATATCCCTATCATTGTTCCTGGATGGGAAGACTCTACCTGTGGCAACTTCTTTGCTTCTTATTGTATCGAAAAGGAGATGGTGCCAGGTACAATGAAGTCTGGTATTCAGTATATGATGTTGCTAGCAAAATTGTATC
Source organism: uncultured Saprospiraceae bacterium (assembly GCA_937967615.1). Taxonomy (GTDB): domain Bacteria; phylum Bacteroidota; class Bacteroidia; order Chitinophagales; family Saprospiraceae; genus CALCMJ01. The sequence continues at coordinate 18,438 of CALCMJ010000162.1, read as the reverse complement.
AAGAAAATACAACTAAAAATGGAATAGGATTTTTCCAAATAGGAGGTGGTATTGCTGGAGACTTTCCAATCTGTGTAGTGCCAATGCTTCATCAAGATTTGCAATTAGAAAGTATACCTATGTGGTCATACTTCTGCCAGATCAGCGATTCAACTACTAGTTATGGTTCCTATTCTGGAGCTGTACCTAACGAGAAGATTACATGGGGTAAGTTGCTTCCGGAAACGCCTAAATTTATGATAGAGTCTGATGCCACTATAGTTGCACCTCTAATATTTGCGTATATTTTAAATTGGTAGCTCATGAATAATAAACCTAGAATTGTAAAAGACTTTGAAAAGTTGAGCGATGAAGTTATTGCTTTATTAAAACTAGATTTTCCTTTTGGCTTTGAAAAAAAATTGATCCAATTCAAAAATAAAGACGGAAAGTTTATAAGCGCATTGCCATTTGAAACAGAAGATCATTATTATCTCATAAGAATGACAAGATTAGAAGCCCAGGGATTGATAGAAGAAGATGAAGATTATGATGATTCTGGTAATCTAACAGAAGAAGCAAAAGATAGATTGGGCATTGAGTTAGAAGAGTTTGGAGATGAAAAAGCCGACGATGACGAGTAAATACAACGTATTAATTTTAACTGATCATAAAAATCACAGTAGTGAAAATTCACTCTATGATTTGTCTGTAAAGATGTTAAATCATCAAAATACAAAACGAGTTGATATAGCTTCCCGTGCTATTGGCCTAAATAAAGATTTTTTTAATTCACCTAACTCAGGTAATCTGTATGCGACTTCTATTAATGCAGAGTTTGCATACTCTAAAATGGATCATCCATTAAATACAAATCATAAGGAGATAGATACGGATGATTATGACTTAATATGGTTGCGGATACCACCACCAATTGACGAAGAATTTTTAAATTTCCTTTCTTTCAGATTTAAGAATCAAGTAGTGATAAATGACCCAGCTGGGATTTATACAACTGGGAGTAAACAATATTTAATGAACTTTCAATCGGTTTGCCCTCCAATGATGCTTTGTAATTCTATTGAAGATGTAATCGAGTTTAAAAAACAATTCTCTATTGTTTTAAAGCCTTTTAGAGAATTTGGTGGAAAAGGGATCCTGAAAATTGACGGGGACATTATTTGGTCAGGTAAGACAAAGATGTCTTTTGCTGAATTTGTATCGGAAAATGAGGGAATGGAAATGGCGTATCTTGGTGTAAAATATTTGAAGAATGTATCAAAAGGTGATAAAAGAATTATAGTCGTAAATGGAAAAATATTAGGATCGTCATTAAGATTGCCAGCCAAGAATTCTTGGCTATGTAATATTGCAATGGGAGGTACTTCAAATAGGGCGACTATTGAAAAAGAAGAATATGAAATTGTAGAGAAAATAAATGCTGTCTTGTCTAAGAAGGGCATTGTTATGTATGGTGTTGATACATTAGTTGATGATGACGGTAAACGAGTGTTGTCTGAAATAAATACGACGAGCATTGGTGGCTTACCTCAAATTGCACGTCTGAATCAAGAGCCTATAGTAGAGCAGGCAATTGATTTAATTTGGGAATATTTTCAAAAAGAAAAAAACGAAAAGTAGATAATGGATAAAGGAACAATCATACAAAATCTCGTTCTAAGTGATATTCCATCAGGTGCAATAAGCAGGTATTGGTTGGATGTAGTTGAAGACGGAATGGGCGTAGCAATAAGAGTACCTTTAATCGTAGCGCGAGGTACTGAAGATGGAAAAGTTGTAGGTTTCACTGCTGCCGTGCATGGGAACGAACTCAATGGAATTCCTGTGATTCAGAGACTCTTTAAAGAAATAGATCCAATGAGCTTAAAAGGCACTCTCATAGGAGTGCCAATTCTTAATGTGCCATCCTTCTTAAGCAAGAAAAGAAGATTCCTTGATGGAGTTGATTTAAATCATATAATGCCAGGGAAGGAAGATGGTACCGTCAGTCAAGTATATGCATGGCGCATAGTTAATAAGTTGATTAAACACTTTGACTATTTAGTGGACCTCCATACCGCAAGTAATGGTCGTATTAATTCTTATTATATCAGAGCGGATATGAGTGATCTGGCAGTGCGTAAAATGGCATTACTTCAGAATGCTCAAATTATTGTGCACAACCCACCTAGCGATGGTACTTTAAGAGGAACTGCAGATGAATTAAAAATTCCTGCGATTACTCTAGAAGTTGGAAATCCAAACTTATTCCAAAAAGGAATGATACGGGATGGACTTACTGGAATTCATAATTTGTTAGGTCACTTGCAAATGACAGATTCTGAAGTAGAAGAAATTTCGGATGAGACAGTGATTTGTAAGAAATCCTATTGGATATATAGTGATATAGGTGGGCTATTAAACGTACATCCCAATGTCACTGATATCGTTGAGGTAGGGGATGTCATAGCAACTGTGAGAAATATCTTTGGAGATATTATTAAAGAGTACACAGCACCAGAAAGTGGCATAGTCATAGGTAAAAGTGTGAGTCCAGTTAATCAAACAGGCGGTAGGATTTTGCATTTAGGCTTATTAAAATAAATTGACGTTTAAATTTCAAAAGAGCTAAAGTCTATTAGACCAAACTCATAGGTAACTGCGTCAAGCGCTTGCCCGTTAATCGTCTCACCGCATTTCCAATCGCCGCACCAATGGGACCTAAAGGGGGTTCTCCCACTGGACCTGGCTTATCATTCCCCTCAATAAGTACGACATCAATTTCTCTTGGGGAGTTTCTCATCAATGCCATTTTGTAAGAACCATAGTTAATAGGGTATAACTTATTATCTTTTAAATCCATCTTTTCAAATAGAGCGGCACTAATTCCCATACACACACATCCCTCAACCTGAGCTCTCACCTGATCTGGATTTACTGCAAAACCACAATCAAAAGCTACAGTAACTTTGTGCACCTTTATTTCTTTTCCTTCTACTGAAACTTCCGCAACGTGCGCACAGGGCGAACCTCCATCAATCGTTAGCGCTATACCCATAGCTCTTCCATTATCAACACCATCTTTGTATCCCGCTTTTTTAGCGCAGGCCTCCAATACTTTCTTGGCTCTTACATTATATGGATTTTCATTAAGTATAGAATTGAGCCTCAATGCTACTGGATCTTGTCCTGTTTTAATCGCCAATTCATCTATAAAACTTTCAATCGCAAAGGCATTCGCTAATAGACCTAAGCTTCTCCAGAAACTTGTCGCGAATGGTAAGTTGACATGGTAATACGTAGATCTATGTGGGAGCGCATCGTAGATTAATGCACCGCCGCGTATTGAACCAATATCTGCACGTACTACTGTCGCTACTCCAGGATCAAGAGCGGAATTGAATAAAGTATCACCACTCGCAAACTGATGTTCCAATCCTAAGATCTTACCATCGTGAATCTTTGCTTTCATCACATGATGGGTAGGTGGTCTGAATGTGTCGTTCTGGAATTCTTGCTTCCTGTCAAAAAATGATTTTACGGGTTTACCCACAGCTCTAGACATGATAGCAGCTTGAATGGCATTTGGTGTATGGAGTCTTCTGCCGAAACCACCCCCTAAAAACGTTGGAATCACATTGACATCATCTTTGCTTAGCCCTAATGCCTTCGCAACTTCATCTCGTGTGAGTTTTGGTACCTGTGTTGAAACTTTTATTTCCACCCTCCCATCCTTGTAGCTAGCAACAGCACCATTGGGTTCTAATTGTGCATGTGCGCCTATAGGGGAGCGAAATTCCATTTGAAATATATCACCTTCTCCATTTATATCTTCCACGGCACTCCCTTCTTTCTGGAAGATTGTTTTTTTACCCTTACCAACTGACACTTCTTTTTCTACATCTTCAAGGTTCCATTTACGATTAGGTATATAATCAAATGTTATTTTTCTTCTTGCATTATCAGCTTCTACATGAGTTTTTGCGACTACGCCAATAAAGCCATTTTCTTGTACAATTTTAACGACACTAGGCATTTTCTCTGCTTCGGAGATGTCAAAGTTTGTCATACTTGCATCGATCAACCTAGATCTGACTACAGAAGCATGTAACATGTCAGGATATTCTGCATCCATCCCAAATATAGGAGCGCCTATTAGCTTATCATGGAGATCCACTCTTTGTATAGGCTTCCCAATGTATTTAAAAGATGCTCTTTCTTTTAGCGGTGGGACATCAGGAATATTCCATTCCGTGACACCCTCTACAACTGCGCCGAAAGTCATGGTTTTACCATTTGCAGAAAAAACGCCATCTGCCAATGTCAAGGTGTTTGAGGCTACCTCAAGTTTTTCTGCTGCTTTGGACTTGAGCATTTCTCTTAGTGTGGCAGCCATTTCTCTAAGTGGGGTCCAAAGTCCTGCAACTGACATACTACCACCTGTACTCATTCCATCCATATTACCAGAACCCGTTTCAGCATGCACAACTTTTATTCTATCCATTTCTACTTCCAATTCCTCTGCTGCAAGTTGGGCTAAGGAAGTAAAAGTTCCCTGTCCCATTTCCACTTTTGAACTATGAAGGATAATTTCGTTTTCAGGTGTAATTTGCATCCATAGTAATGGATCAGATGTGTCCCCCATATATGGAGCGATCATCGTTTCTGCCAACTCAAACACTTTTCTACGTAATGGATTTCGCGCTATCCAAACCCCGCCCAACATCAGACCAATTCCAACTCCAGAATACTTTAAGAATTTTCTCCTTTTCACTCCTTTCTTTTTCACATCTTTATTTTGCGTATTGCTCATCTATACCCTAGTTAAATTAAGAATTCTGCGAATTGAGCGCAGCTGCTTTATGTATTGCTTTTCGCATTCTGTAGTAGGTAGCACACCTGCAAACATTAATGATGTTATTATCTATGTCATCATCAGTAGGATTTGGGATTTCCTTTAGCATTGCTGCAGTAGCCATCATAAATCCTGGTTGGCAATACCCGCACTGGGGTACGACTTCTTCTTTCCAGGCTTGTTGGACAGGATGGAGTCTTCCGTCAACAGATAAACCTTCTATTGTAGTGATCTCTTTTCCTTCAGCATATTTTGTAGGAAAGGAACAGGAACGCACAGCCTTGCCATCAACATGAATTGTGCAAGCACCACAAGCTGCCTTTCCACAACCAAACTTGGTGCCTTTCAAATCTAGACCATCTCGAATAGCCCAAAGGAGGGGAGAGTTTCCATCTGAAACCTCCACCGATTTAAGTTTTCCATTTATTGTAAAAGAAACTTTCATCCATTTTTAAATTTGCTGATTAATATTATTCAGAAGGTATAATTGCTCCATCGGAAATCCATTCTTTGACAGCTTTAATAAACTCGTCCTTGGCTACTGGAGGTTTTTCTCTTGCCTCGCCTTCAGCATCAACACCTGGATCCCATGCCCACAAGACCAATTCATGCTCTGTTAAATGTTCCATGATTTCTTCGTGAGTTCTTCCTCCGTTTCTTTTAGGATCCATCATTTGCTGAGCAATTTCTATACGACTCTTTCCTTCCCACACCATTTCTCTAGGTGCGAGGGCCCAGTGTGGGGCTCCTGGAACTCCAGAGTAATCATTGTTTTCAGATTGGTGGCATGTATTACAAGTATATGCTGAGAGCCCATGATCATTTTCTCCTCTTACGATATCAAAATTATGAAGATGACTATCTTCTCCTTGTAAGGGAGTATCTCCTGCTGGATGGCAGTTTATACATCTCTTATGGGTTAAGACTGCCATCACTTTATCAAACGGCGCATCGAGAATTAACTCAGCTTGTTTTTCCTTTGTTTTTTTATTCGAATTATCATCCATATTCGCAAATCCTAAAGTCAATGCAATTATGAAAAAACTTATACTCAGATATATGATTTTTATTCGCATGATAATAAATATTAGCTAGCTCGGTATTTATTTAATGTACGTTTTAGATGCGAAATTGGGTGCAATTTTACGTTTTAGTGTATTCCTAAAGGGTAACGAATTAATAAATTCTAAAGTAGCTGAATTTTAACTGGTTTCAGAATCTAAGATCAGTTTTTTAAGTAAACAAAGCTGTATCATTTGATCTAATGCGTCATCTATGTTGCATTTCGCTTTTCTTTAGGTGCATTGTGTGAGAAACAAAAATATCGCAGTTATAATTTTAGTAATTTTATTAAAACTGAATAACTTCAATGTTGTCTTATCGAATCTCGTATTTGAGCTTTCTCCTTATTATCGGCATTTCAGCTTCGTTATTTGCACAAAATCTCAATCAATTGAGTTTTTCGCATTTAGATGAAACGGATGGCCTGGTGAGTAATACGATTTCTCAAGTTATTAAAGATCCCTTTGGAATTATTTGGATAGCGACTTCAGAAGGCCTTGTGCGATATGACAGCTTTAATGATTTTAAACATTTTAATCCTGAGAATACACCAGCTATAAAAAACTCTTTCATTTCCGCTCTCGCCATTGATCAAGACTCAATACTTTGGATTGGGACAAAATTAGGGGGACTTGCTTCCTATAACCCGCTAAATGGTAAATGGCAGACCTTCCTTACGAATGCGGATACAAGTTCTATTTCAAGTAATGAGATTTTAGTGATTACTGTTGATCATGAAAATAAGATTTGGGTGGGAACAGAGAACGGTCTTAATATTTTAGACATTGATAGAGAACATTTTATTCGCTATCAAATGGATCTAGATAATCCATATGGACTTAAGGCATTAGCAGTATTAGAAATCTATGAAGATACCGATCAAAATGTCTGGCTTGGGACCTGGGATGGCGGTATGTATGCCGTGCTAAACAGGAATGATTTTAATGATCTTAAGTTTAGACAATTTATTCCGAACGGGAATTATGGATCTAAAAATGTTTGGACAATTCGGCAAGACCATAATGCGGATTATTGGGTAGGTACTCATGAAGGAGGTTTGTTTAAATTTGATTTACCGGATGACTTTAATAATGAGCTGAAATCACAAGATTGGGATCTTAAGTTCATAAATTTTTTAAATAACTTAGATCAAGCTAACTCCATTAGTGCGAATACTATTTTTACAATAATAGAGGACCAAAATAAAAACCTTTGGATAGGTACGACAAATGGTTTAAACATCCTTTCTAAGGAAGAAATTGATCGTCTCAGTATAAGTGATGCTGATGGTGTTTCTTTTATTCATTATGGGTCAGATGTACAAGTCCAGAATTCCTTATCCCAGATAGATGTTAATAATTTATTTATTGATGATCAAAATATTGTATGGATTTCAACGTATGGAGGTTTAAATTTTTATAATCCGTTTAGTAATCAATTCGAAAATTTTATTCTAGACAATAAAGTAGCTCCCAATAGCGAAAACATCGCATTTTTTAAAAAGAAAGTTTGGGTGGCAAGGGGTTTCGGAGGACTTAAGAAGTTTGATCTAGAAAAAAAAGCAGAACAAAAATTAAGTGTAAATCTCGAAAATGTATTAAGAAATAAGGATGTAAAAGCCTTATCAAAATTGAGTGAATTTGAATTAGTAATATTGACAAATAATGAAATTGTCGTATATAATTTAGAAACGGAACGTACTAAAATTATAAACATCCCTCAAGATATCTTAGAAAGGTTTTCTTCTTTCCTAGTCAAGTCCATTTTTTTAGACAAAAAAAATAGACTTTGGTTAGGAACTGAATTAGGATTGTTTCGCTATGATTTTAAAACCGATGCTTTTAAAATATTTGACAAAGATCCAGGAAACCCAAAGCAACTTACAGACGGCTCTGTTACGTGTATTGAAGAGGGAAGTGAGGGGCAAATTTGGGTAGGAACATATAATGGATTGAATGAATATGTTGAAGAAGAGGACGCATATTATTTCAAACAGTACAAAAATAATCCCTTAGACTCAAATAGTATTCCTGCAAACACAATTACGAGTCTTGATATTAGCAGAGAGATTGTTGTCTTAGGAACAGACAATGGTGTATTCACCTACAATAGTGTAAATAGAAAATTCCATTCTATTAGTAATACTAAAAACCGAATGTATGTAAACTCTATGAGGGTCTTGAATGATTCCATAGTTTGGGGTTCTTCTCGTAAAGGTGTTTTTAAATTGGATATAAGGAATTATCAAATAAGCATTTATAATGAGTCAGATGGGATAAATGATTTAAATTTTAATTCATCTTCTGAAGGGATCGATTATTTAGGTCGTATTTATTTTACAAATAATACTGGATTCGTGCGTTTCCATCCAGATAAAATTATATCTGATTTTGAAGCACCTAAATTAGAATTTGAAAATGCTTATTTAATAAACGCAAAAGGAGAAAAACGGAATGTTGCAATATTAGACAGAAAAGTATTAGATATCAGTTACAATGATATTTCCATAAACTTATCATTTTTTGGAGTCAATTATGCTAAGCCTATTCAAACAGATTATTTGTATAAACTTGAAGGATTGGATAAGGATTGGAATAGCTTAAGGAATAGTAATACAATTACGTTTACGAATCTTGAAAACAAAGAATATAAATTAATACTAAAAGCTTCAAATAGCCAAGGTGTTTGGTCAAAAGTGAACACAGAATTGATCATTCGCAAAAGTCCTGCATTTTGGCAGACACTCTGGTTCAAGTTACTCTCAGTTTTACTCTTTGTTTTTCTATTGCTTTACAGTATTTATCGATATACCAAAGGTGTAAATAAACAAAATAGAAACTTGCAGGAATTAAACGCCAAACTGAATAGTGAGATAGAAGCTAAAATGAGATATGAAGAAGAATTAATGAATTCAGAAGTAAAACTTAGATCAACGAATACGGAATTAACGCGCTCAAATGCGGAACTAGAACAATTTGCATATATAGCCTCCCATGATTTAAAAGAACCCTTAAGAACCATTGCAAGCTTTTCTGGATTGGTAAAAATGAAACTAGGAGAGCAAGGAGAGACAGTAAGACCTTATCTAGGAATGATTGAGGAAGCAGTATTTAGAATGCAAAATCAAATAGAGCAAATACTTAAGTTTTCTAAAGTAGGAAAAGAAAAGCTACAGTTTACAGAAGTGAATTTAAACGAAGTGTTGAATTCAAATCTAAAAGATTTAAGCCATCAAATTAGTCTAAGAAATACCAGAGTGATAATTGAACAACTGCCTATAGTAGTCGGCAATAAAGGCATGTTGAGTATGTTGTTTTATAATCTACTTTCAAATGCAATTAAGTTTAACGAGTCAGAAAAGCCTATAGTAAAAGTGTATGCAGATAACTCCAATCAAGAAATGTGGCTTATTTCAGTTGAAGATAATGGAATTGGAATTTCTGAAGAATATCAAAAAGTTGTATTCGAAATTTTTAAACGACTAAACTCGAGAGATAAATTTGAAGGGACAGGTATAGGCTTAGCGCTCTGTAAAAAAATAGTCGAATTGCATAATGGTAACATAACTTTAGCCTCAGGTGAGGGTGAGTTTTCAAGGTTTACTATCCATTGGCCAAGGAAATAATTACTTCTTAAGAATTCATATTAAAACAAACACTTACTTTGTCTAATTGCCAAATGCTTCTTTAAGCAATATTGTCTTTAGAAAGCGAAACGTTACCCATAAATCAAAAATAGTTTTGTTGTGAAGAAGAATACGGACAGTAGAATCCAACAGGAGCCTTAAAGACTACAACAATTTCTAGTATTTACTCAGAAGTTTAAAAAATTACCCTAAGACATCCTTTGTAACTTTGAATGGCTGATCATAATTTCGCGTTCCTGTAGCCTTATACATTGCATTAGCTAGCGCCCCAAAAATAGGAGGGAAGGGTGGTTCTCCCATTCCTGTAGGAGCAATCTCGTTTTCTACAAAATGTACATCTATATTCTTTGGTGCTTCGCTCATTCTTATCATTCTATATGTATCAAAGTTTTTCTTTTCAGGAATACCATCTTTGAAGCTAAGTTCACCAAACAACGCATTACCAATTCCATCGATAATAGCGCCTTCAGCCATATTTTTTGCTGCATCTGGATTTACAACTACTCCACAGTCAATTGCACAACTGACATTTTGCACAACTGGTTTCCCATTTTCAATCGTGACATCTAAAATGTGTGCAGCATACGTATTATGACAAAAATAGGCAGAAATACCTCTATGTGCATTGGATTGATTTACATCCCAGTCTGATTTATCCCTTACTAATTTTAGTACTCCTGCGTAACGCGCAGCATCATAATCATTTTTCTCACCTACAGGGTTATCTTCAGCCCTCTGCAAGAGATCTAAACGAAATTGAATGGGATCTTTTCCTATAGTCTCTGCGATCTCATCTAGAAATGATTGCTCTGCTCCAGCCATAAAATTTGAGCGCGGTGCTCTAAATGCGCCAATTGTAATATTTGATTCTATAGACCATTCCTCTGCGAGATAATTATCCAAGGCCCCTGCTGGAAATCTATCAGCAAATAGCGGACTCTCTGGAATGCCTCCAGCTTTTACATGAAGGGCTGTTAAATTATTATTTGCGTCTATAGCAGCGCGATAGGTAGCTCTATATGTAGGCCTATAAATGCCATGGGTCATATCGTCTTCTCTTGAATAGATTAATTTTACAGGAGCTTCCATCTGTTGAGAGATGAGTGCCGCTTCTACAACATAATGAGCATAGGCTCTACGTCCAAATCCTCCGCCCATTCGAGTTATGTCCATTTCAATATTTTCTACAGCGACCCCAAGACTTGCCGCAACTGTAGGTAAAATCGATCCTGGAATTTGTAATGGTGCTGCGATCTTTACGCTATCTCCTGTTACATGTGCAAAGGCATTCATGGGTTCCATACAATTATGAGCGAGGAAGGGGGCAGAATAAGTACGCTCAATAACTTTAGCTGCATTTTTAAATGCCAAATCAGGATTCCCATCTTTACGAACAATTTTTCCTTGCTTAGCAGAAAGAATGTCCATCTGTTTATTATGCTTAGCTGTAGATTCTAGTCCGGCAGGAATATTAACTGTTTTCTTATCTCCTCTAAAGCTTGTAACCGTTTCTGAATATGCTTCTATGGCTTGCCATTCTATTTTTAGCTGCTTTTTCGCCTGCATCACTTCCCATGTTGAATTACCCACTATGGCAACTATTTCCGAAAAAGCATTTGTATCAAAAACTCTCTTTTCATATCCATCCTTATAACTTTTTATAGTAAGCACATCTTTGATGCCTGGCATATTTATCACTGAGGACTTATCTACAGATTTAAGTGTCATCCCAAAGGCAGGAGGATGTTCAATCATGGCATAGAACATGCCTTCTTGGTAGTAATCTACGCCAAACATGGGTTCGCCTGTAACAATACTTTTGGAATCCACGTTTTTACGGGAAGTACCTATGATCTTAAAATCTTTTATCTCTTTAAGGACTACTTCTTTTGGCACAGGAATGTTTGAGGCCTCAGAGGCAATCTCACCATATGGTATAGATTTGCCAGTGAGTTCATGATGCAGTACTCCTGAAGCTGTTGAGATTTCTTCCATTGGAACCTGCCATTGCTGTGCAGCAGCTTCGCGTAACATATGTCTTGCGGAAGCACCTGCCATTCTCAAAGGTTCCCATCTAGACATGATACCTCTGCTGCCTCCTGTGAATTGGAAACCATACTTCTCTGGATGGTAGGGGGCCTGTTCAACTATGACCTTTTCCCAATCTACATCTAGTTCTTCTGCAATCAACATAGGCATAGATGTGCGCACATTCTGACCGAATTCTGGATTTGGGGAAACGATAGTGACCACACCATTATCTCCTATTTTTAGATATGCATTTATGTCAAACCATTCTTTAGGCATCGCCATAATTTCTTCTTCGGTCTTTGATTGGCAAGAACTTAAGAAATTGAAACCTATTACTAGTCCACCGCCAGCCATTGCAGATGACTTTAAAAATGAGCGTCGGCCTACAGATGTTTTTATTATAGTCATTTTGTAATTTTTATTTTGGAGGTCAATAGAATTAACTCAAAATTTACTTATCCGTTTTTTGCTGCTGTTTTAATCGCCGCTTTAATTCTTGTATAGGTTCCACAGCGGCATATGTTACCATTCATGGCTGCGTCAATGTCCGCATCACTTGGATTTGGTTTATCTTTTAACAAGGCCGCTGCACTCATGATTTGCCCCGCTTGGCAGTATCCACATTGTGGCACATCATGTTCTATCCAGGCTTCTTGTAGAGGGTGGGAAGCATTTTCAGAAAGGCCTTCTATAGTCGTTATTTTTTTGCCTTTGACGGCAGCAACAGATAACTGACAGGAACGCATAGCAACTCCTTCTACATGGATTGTGCAAGCACCACACTGAGCAATGCCACATCCATATTTTGTTCCCATCATTTGGAGAGAATCCCTAAGGACCCATAGAATTGGGGTATTGGGATCAACATTCACTTCTTGTTTTTCCCCATTTATATTGAGCGTAAAAACTTCCATAGCTGTTTTTTATTTAAGTTAAACAATTTAGCTCAAATTTCCTTAGAAATTGAATTCAGAACACATTGAGAAGTCAAAATTCACCTGATTATTTTAGCTATTCTTATCAACAATTAAGAATTTTCATAATTCATAAAAAACTATTTTTGTTTCAAAGAGTAAACAACAATAGAATTTTTCTGTAAAATTAAGCTGCCTATTAAGCCTTTGTAAGCGTCGTTTTCTAAGATATGCTTCGAATCAGTAAATAAATACTTTGCACCTTCATGAATCATGCCTTCCATTAATTCAGGAGACAGCTTGTCATTATGGAAATTCCAGCCTTTTTTATTAATGTAATACAAAGCAATGCAATTGGATTCATCATTTCCTGTGATGACAAGATCATTTCCATTTCCAATTTCTCTTAATTCGTTTTTTAATACTAGCCAGTCTTTGTTAAATCCGGGAATATTGGGATCCCACCTTGTTTCCATCCTGAGAATACAAGTAACAGGAATGATTAAAAGGATGAGAAGAGTTATGTATTTTAATACTTGTGATTTATTGTATAGATAGTAAACACCATAACCTACTAGAATAAAAAGGATAGGTAGAAACATAAATAAATAATAGTCATGGACTTTCTCAATGGCTTTTAATTCGTAAAGGAAGAAAGCGATACAGGCGAATGTATATGAAATAAGAAGTTTGCCCCTAAGTGTTTTAAAGACCTTCCTTTTGATTCCGATGTATATTCCAGTAAATATGAATAATAGAGATGCATAATTTATAAGGAGCTCTGGAAAGACGGAGACGAGGTTGTAAGAAAGTAAGTCGAGATAGTTTAGCTCATCTACTTCAGAACTGAATGATCCTTTTATTAAAAACTTTGCACCCCAAGTTGGAATAGAATATGCATACCAAATAATTGGAAAAGTAATGAGCGAACTGGATTTGAGAAAGAATCTAAAATTCGAGCTTTGAATATTCTTATGGTTAAATATGAGATAAGATATAGGAAGTATAAAAGCAATGATAAAAGGCAATTTTGTTAAGGCAGCAAGACTAAACAAAAAATTGTAGGCAATAATCAGTTTGAAAGAACTGTGTGAAATCGATTTAAAAAAGAAATATAAACCCCATACAAGGAAGCACAAAGCCAAATTGTCCGGTAATGGGTTTATTGTATAGTAAAAGAAGGAAGGAGAGAAATTGAATGCCCAAGTAGCCGCTAGGGATAGAACACGCTTATTTGATAATTGATAACAAAAATGGAAAAATCCAAACAATGTTATTATGCCTATTATGAAAGTAAATATCCTAACTACTTGCACAGATGGTCCTGTGATTCTAAATACTACTGCATTCATCCATTGAAATAAAGGGAACTCCATGCGAGAAATGCCGTCAGAAGATCCTCTATTGTTTTTCCTAGGATTTAAAATATTGAAATCCTCCTCATAGAAATTTAAAATTGTAGAATAAGTTTGAGTTTGCCGCCAGGAATGAAAACTTATGAGGTCTTTCTGGAAGTGTTGGAAATGGAGAAATAGACTGAGTATTCCAATCAGAAATATGTAATAGCTATTCTTCATCTATTAATTCTTGGCATCTTGTCGCCTATCTATTCTATAGTATTTGTCAACATAATTTGCGGTAAGATAGAATTTGTTTTTTTGAGTTAGTCTCTATTGAATTTAAAAAACTCTTCTTTTAGGAATATAATTTTAAGCATTTAAACTTTTGAGGATTATCTTGTATGCTTAAGATTTTCTATATTAGAAAAGTCAAACCCATCAAACTCTAAATTTACCTTATGCAGACCTTAAAAGTAATAGCATTGCTATTCTTGACGTTCCATGTCAACGCGACCAATTATTTTGTTTCTAATACTGGAAATGATACGAATTCGGGATTGAATCTGGCAAATGCATTCCTTACTATGCAATACGCCTCTGATCAAGTGAGCGCGGGGGACACAGTCTTTGTTGAAGATGGTGTTTATGTGGGTTTTGACCACAGGAATGTGAGTGGTCTTGCTACAAGTCCTATTGTATTTAAAGGCTTAGGGAATAATGTTTTGATAAACCAAAGCGGCCCCATCCGCGATGATGGGATCAATATTGAAAATGCAGATTTTATAGTGATAGATGGGTTTATTGTAAATGATATGATTGGGAATGGCAATGGCATTAGACTTGTACTATCTGATAATTGTGTAGTAAGGAACTGCTCTTGTGATAACAATGCAGAACGTGGAATATTTACAGGATTTACAGACGATATTCTAATAGAATATAATGTAAGTACAAATGCAATAGATGAACATGGGATTTATGTTTCCAATAGTAGTGACAGACCTATCATTCGTTTTAATGAATGTTATGGGAATAGTAAAATAGGCATTCATATGAATGGAGACTTATCAGCAGGTGGTGATGGAATAATCAGTGATGCACAAGTGTATGGTAATATATTACACGATAACAATCAAGCTGCGGGGATTAATATGGATGGGGTAGTAAATGCAGAAGTGTATAACAATCTTATCTATAATAACCATTTTGCGCAAGGAATCGCTTTATTTCAACAAGATGGTGCGACTTGTTCCTATGGTGCAAAAATCTACAACAATACTATAATTGTACCTAGTGATGGGAGATGGGGTATACTGGTACAGGATGCTTGCAATGTAGATACTGAAATCTATAATAACATAATTATTAACCAGCATGCCTGGAGAGGTTGTATTGCCGCAGAAGATGTTACAGGTTTAATTTCGGATTTTAATATTGTAAACGATAAAATGAGTGCTAGCGGCGACGGCTCTACAATTCCGTTATCTGAATGGCAAGCATTAGGCTTGGATTTAAATTCGCAATTGGCTTCTTCTTTAACAGATATATTCCAAGATCACGCAAACGGTGATTATAATCTTGCAATAGGATCGCAAGCATTAGACACGGGGACAAATTTAACGAATGGAATTGTAGTGGATGACATACTTGGAACATCTAGGCCGCAAGGAAGTGAATATGATCTAGGTGCTTATGAACAAATCCAAAACACGGTTGATCTCACTTGCATAGAAACAATGTTACCTACGAATGCAAATGGAGAGACGTCTATTTTTATCTCAATTAAAATTCAAGAAATAAACAACCAAGCAAGTCAGGGCACAATCAGTTTTGTTTTTCCAAAAGATGATAAAATGGATATAAGTTATGATGCTACTGCCACTAATCTGGGCCCTTTTTCAAATTTGGATAATAGTGACTGGGTTTATGATAATTCAAATCCCGGTTTTCATATTTGGAATTCCGAAGTCAGTATTTTAGCAAACTCAAGTTCAATAATGGCATTTGAAGGAATTTATAATCCACTAAACACCACTGGTACTGTCCCGTTTACAGTAACAATTTTCCAAGGGAGTGGAGGCGATGCGAACGTTAGCAATAATATAGATTCAGAAACACTTCTGTTTTATGGTGGGAATTAATTATTTTAACGAATACGCTAAAAACTATAGTTCATAAAAGAAATGCTCCAAGATTATTTTACCATCCTGTACCTCATATACGCAGATTTCTTCCATCTGTTTTCTTTGATCATCTTTAGTCGTATAATCTAACATCATAGGAACGCTAAAAAATCTTCCAGATACAATAGGATCTCCAATTGAAGACCCATGGAATTCCTTCATTTGTTCTGTCCAGGCAATTCCTTTAGCTGCAATTTGTTCCATGCCTTCGCAGACTTCCATGAATGCTCCTGCTGGTTCAATACTTATGCAGTTTTCAGAATAGAGTTGTTCGTAGCATTCCTCGTATTTTCCTTCCCTGCAGAATGCAACCAGTTTGTTTGCCATGTCTTGGGTATTCATACTAATTCGATTTATTTAAGGTGTACGTGTTTCTGTAAGAGAACTCATCCTTGCCCTCTGGCTTTACTTCTTTAATAATCTTCACTTGGTTCCCATTTGATGTAATTGTTGTTTTAACATCAGCAGGCTTTTTATTTTCAGATCCAATTCTTGAAAGCACAATTGTGGTATTTTCAGATGTATTTTCAATAGATTCAATAGCATTATAGTTACCTCCAAAATATATTCCTCTTGACTTGTCATGAAATATTTCTTGGTTGTCAGCTATTTCTCGTCCATCTTTTGCTGCGTAAATGTAATTTAACGTGATCCGATGTTTATCTTGTTTTATCTTACAGGTCATTGGCATTATTTCAGTTTCCGCAGTTGCCGGATTCAGTAAGTAGTCAAATTCGCCTTCCCAGGAACCTGTCAAGAAAAGAAAATCTTTCATTGGTGTTTTACTCAAATCTAATGGCGCGTCTGTTGAGATGATATCTGGACTCACTCTCGCATTATTTGCATTATCTGCCTTGCAAGCAAAGAGTAGAGTAATAAGAATACCTAAAAAGGAATATGTGTACCTCATGGAATAACTATTTTTTTTTCTTAATCTTATGTAATATTAAACAATGTTCCCACTTTATTTCCAATGCCAAGAAATATAGAAAATATAGCTTTAAAAATTGAATCCTACACAAAGGAACTATTAAAGAAGAAATCTGATATTTACACCTATCACACACTGGGATTCCAATCTAGGATAGGAAATAACATTGCTGAGATAGGAAAGGCAAGCAAGTTGGACGAAAAGTCCATTCTATTGCTAAATATTTCTAAAAATATAGTAATAATAACAGAATTAGAGAACAATATACGAGCTATAGACTTTGAGAGACGAGAGATGGCAATGTATGATGTAGCAGAGAGAGTATCAAAGAAATTTGACATTCCAGATGTCGAAAATCGAGAAATTATAGAAAACTTGCACTTCTTTTCGCCTCTCATTACACCTACGTCAGAAATGCAAAAAGTCTTTTGGGACGCACATGTCATGGACTTTATTGGAGATAGAGGACGCAAAAGATTGCAGGATTTGTATGAAGAACTTATGCTTAGAGATTTTAACTTAGGAAAATCTAACTGGGTAGATAATCTGCTAGGCTACCTAAACCAGTCCCAAGTACATACAGAGTATGGTAAGAAAAATATTCTGAAAGGGATTAACAAACTAAAAAAGTCCGTTGAGAAAGAGAAAAAAGATCTTGAAAAGAGGAATCAATCTCTTCTTAAAAAGGAACTGAATATTTCTGATGTCGAAATCAGAAAACTAAAAAAGAATTTAGAAAAATCGAAGGGTAGAGATGATAGAGGAATTCAGACATTATTTAGGACGACTCTAAAGAATCATTATACCCTGAATGAGATGGTTGATAAGAAAGCCAATATTATGATTACGGTAAATTCTATCATCCTCTCCTTAGTACTAAGTGGTTTAATTGACTTGGATATTACGCAGAGGGATATCAGCCTTCTCCCCACAATAATGCTTACGGTTATTTGTGGTGTTTCCATCTTTTATGCAATACTGTCTATTCGTCCTGTGAAAACCCAGGGTGACTTTAGTGAAGAAATGATAAGGAGTAAGCAAGGAAACTTGCTCTACTTCGGCAATTTCCACAAAATGAATTTTAGAGATTTCGAATGGGCTTTTCTTCAGCTTTTAAATGATAAGGACTACTTATATGGCTCTATGATCAGAGATTATTACCATTTAGCAGAAGGATTAAATAAGAAATATGAGTATATACGTAAGTCGCTCAGCATATTTTTATATGGTTTTTTAACAGTTATTGTCATCCATATAATTATACGCGTCAGTCTGATATAAAATCTAAATTTATCCATCAAGATTAGAAAGAAAGAGATACTTTTGGGCATGTGTTCGAGAGTAGTATTTTTCATCCTTTTATTAAGTCTTTCTTTAGGCTCTTGTGCTTCTCTTAAGCCAAAATACCAGAATGGAAGTTTTGAAACAATCGCAAGTACTACTGCATCTAATTTACATACGCTTTACCTTGTTGGAGATGGTGGTGGAGTAGTCTGT
>CALCMJ010000161.1 GCA_937967615.1 uncultured Saprospiraceae bacterium | reverse complement strand
GGACTGCCTACACAATTGGAAGCTCAAGTGGCTGAAGGAGAGACGTTCACAAACGCGACAGACGATGTCACTATTACAAATGTTGAAATTGTAGATGGCGTTTTAAGTTTTGACTTGGCACTTTAAGTATAGTTTCAAAATAATAAGAAACACCTATGAAGAGGGATTCAGATAAAACTGGATCCCTCTTATTTTATTTAGATCTGATTTTTTTTTTCATAAAAATCATTGAATTCTTAGTTTACCAGATAATATCTTAAAGATGTCATCTCCATTCTTATGAGAGTTTTATAAATTTCTATTTTGTGCTTATTTATTAAGAGTTTTTAGAATGAGGATATATGTTTAGATGTTTTAAATTTGTTTGTTTTTTACTCTTTGTGCCGTTTTTGCAATTGGATGCGCAAATATCAGACAATATTCTTTGGGCAAAATTAGGTATACAGAAGAAGTTGCAGCCAAAGACCACAGTTTTTTTTGCTCCTATATTGCGTTTAAATGACGATATCTCAGCTTATCAAGATTTTTCTTTGGATTATGCTGTTCGCCAAAAGTTGAATAAGCATTTTTCTATTCAGCTTACTGGGAGGACATGGTTTCTCAGAGATGGCAGAAAGCGACAATTTATTTGGCCTCAAGTCTCATTTGCAAATACGTTTGAATATTGGAAGGTTTCAAGTTTTTTACGCTTGCACTACGCTATGGATATTGATGATGTTGAAGATGCCGATTTTCTGAGGTGGAAAACGAGTTTGACAGTATTGAAATTTGCAAAAACACAATTTTTTACAGGAATTGAACCATGGCTTAGATTCAATAGTTTTAATGAATTGCAGCGCATTCGTTATTCGATAGGAGCCAAGCAAATTATGTCAGATCAACTTAGTCTGTCCCTTGATTGGTGGCTTCAAAAATCAATAAACCTTAATCCTGAGCAAAATGTTAATATCTATGTTCTTGCGATCAATTATATTTTGTGAACTTTTTAACAAGTTTTACATCCCTTCTATTCTGACATAGCTGATTTTTATAGAAATTATACATAACTTAGTAGTATGAATAACTTGTTGATCCGACTACTTACTATATCTATCTTTTGTATCCCTTTTCAAGCTAACTCTCAGGAGGATAGTGCATTTGATGTGACCTATGAGGTGCAAAGAGTGTATAAGCCTCTTGCACTTTCAAAAGAAAATTTGAAAAAGGCGGAACGCCTCTCAGATCTCAATCGATTTTACAAATCAACATGGGTTGCAGAATATCTTTCTATTGAAATTACTACTTTCCAAAATGGAATTCAAAAGAAGGCGAATAGCAAGGACGAGTTATTGACAGAAGCTCAAAAAGAAAATTTATTACATGCAGATGATGCTTCTGATATTTCTGTAAGTATTCGTTACATGCCTAATAATACACTTTCAAAAAATGATCCTAAAGAAATTAATTTTTCATTTATAGTGGATCCTGAAAAACAGGCTAGTTTTCCAGGTGGCCAAAAGAAGTTAGAAGAATATTTACATGTAAACGCTGCTAGCAAAATTTCAGATGACCGCTATGATCAATACAATGTTGCAGCAGTGCAGTTTACTATTAATGAAAAGGGACAAGTAGTAGATGCATATATTTTCGATTCATCCATGTATTCCAAAACTGAAGATAAGCTGAGAGATGAACTTCTTTTGCGAACAATTTGTGATATGCCAAACTGGGAGCCAGCAGAATATTCTAAGGGTTTAAAAGTTAAGCAAGATTTTGTTTTAACGGCAGGAGATCAAACAAGTTGCACAGTCAATCTATTCAATGTGCGCAGAGAGCTACCACAATAGGACATATGACATAGTAGGAGAACGGTAACTAACAAATGGATAAATCCACAAATTTACTGGGTCTTTGTATTTTAATTTTTCTATTATCTTCTTGTAGAACCATGAAGAGCCCTTACTATAGTGACGGCTTGCAAGACTGGTCTACGATTAAGCAAGAAAAGGAAAACCAACTTATTCATTCCTTATATCTCATAGGAGATGGGGGTGAATTGGATGATACAATACAGGATAGGAATTTTGTATTGGATGCAGCTGCAAAATTGCTCAAGCTGGAAACTACAGAAACAAGTCTTGTTTTTCTAGGTGACAATGTTTACCCAAAAGGTCTACCTAAAAAAGATGATCCTGATAGAAATATAGCAGAGCGTATTTTGAATGCACAATTGGAGTTGTCAGAATCGCATAGTGGAAAAACGTATTTTATTCCAGGCAATCATGATTGGAACAAATATAAGAAGGGTGGCCGTAAAGCCATTTTAAGACAAGAAAAATATATTAAGAACTTTGATGAAAAGAACAAACGTGTACGCTTTTTTCCTGAGCATGCATGTGGAGATCCCAAGGTGGTTAAAATCAATAAGGATCTTGTCTATGTCTTTTTAGATTCTCAATGGTGGTTGCAAGACTGGGATGGAGAGAAGAAAATGAACAACAAGTGTGATATTCAATCGCGAGGTGACTTGCTAAAGCGCATTGAAGAAATTTTCGTTGATCATAAGAATGATGAGATTATTGTAATGCTGCATCATCCTATTAAGAGCAATGGTAAGCACGGAGGAAAATTCAGTTTTAAGCATCATGTATTTCCATTGACCGAACTCAAATCTAATTTATGGATACCTCTTCCAATTATTGGTTCTGCTTATCCAATATTTAGAAATGTTACTGGATCTGTACAAGATATTCCTAATGTAAAAAACCAAGATCTTATGCAGGGCATTGATAGGATCGCAAAAGAAAGGGCAGTCAATGTCATTTTTGTTTCTGGACATGACCATGGGATGCAATATTTTGATGGAAACAAAAGAAAATATATAGTGAGTGGTGGAGGTAGTAGAAGAGACTATATAAGAGGTGGAGGAGAATTAAGTTATGGCCGTGCTGAGCGAGGATTTGCAAAAATTAATTTCTATGAGAATAATGAGTCTTGGTTAGAAATGTATACTGTAATAGGATTTGGTGAAGAGCCCGTTTTGGAATTCCGTAAACAACTACGAAAGACTAGACCTGGTACTACTGAAGATGAGAAAACATATCCAGAAATTACACAAAAACAAAAGACCCGTGCAGCAAATGCTAATTTTGCAGCTGGACCAATTAAGAAACTATTTCTAGGTTCTCATCATAGAGACTTATGGGCGACTCCTGTACAGGCAGAAGTAATAGATCTTGAAAGTAAATTTGGAGGATTAGTCCCCATTAAAAAGGGTGGAGGGAATTCATCTAATTCTCTGCGCATGGAAAAGGAGAATGGTCAGCAATACATTTTAAGATCTATAATTAAAGATTTCAGCAAACTCGTTCCAAGTGATTTTAGCAATCTTCTTCTTATGGATGCATTGGCTGATCAGAATAGTGCAAGCCATCCTTATGGAGCCCTTATTATCCCTAAACTATCCAAAGCTGCAGGAGTGTATTATTCGCAAGCGCAACTTGTGTATTTACAACACCAACAAGGCTTAGGGAATTACAATAGTCAGTTTCCTGAAGAATTATACTTGTTAGAAGAAAGGCCCTCAGGTGATTGGAGTGATGCTCCACATTTTGGAAATTCTAAAGAGATCATAAGTTACTCTGATATATTGGATATACTGAGAGCAAAGAAAAATCATTTTATTGATCAGGAATGGGTTTTAAAATCAAGGCTTTTTGATTTGTTTATACATGACTGGGATAGACATGATGATCAATGGCGATGGGCAAAATTTGAAGAAGACGGTAGAAATATTTACAGACCAATTCCTAGGGACAGAGATCAGGCATTTTATAAAGTGGATGGGATTGTCCCTAGATTCATTTCCTCCGCGATTAAGCAACTCCAAAGTATGCGGTCAGATGACAGGGGAGTAAAATATCTTGCGTTTAATGCCAAGCACTTTGATCGTTACTTTCTTCATGAATTGGAATGGTCAGAATGGGAAATGGTGATAAAGAAATTTCAAGAAGATATTTCGGATAAAGATATTGAAGAAGCTATACAAGATTTTCCTCCAGAAATTTTGCATATGAGTAGTGTCAAAGAACTTGATGGCTTTCTGAAGGAAAAAAGAAAGAACCTTGTCAAAATAGGAAAGAAGCTATATGATTTTCTATCTGAAGAAGTAGAAGTCATAGGGACTGATAATAAGGACCGTTTTGAGATTGATCAAGAGGCGAATGGTAATATGGTGGTAAAGCATTACGTTGAAAGAAAGAATAAGGGAGACCTATTGAAGTATGAACGTAGATTTTATCCGCATGAGACGAAAGAGGTCAGACTTTATGGATTGAGAGGAAAGGACGAGTTCATAATTTCTGGAGCAAGTAATAATTCCATTGCATTGACAATAGTAGGGGGAGAAGATGACGACAAGGTAGATAATACGAATAGTGGTCGAGAGGTTTTCGTCTATGATGACTTAGACGGAATAGAAAGCTCTGGGGATGTAGTAGATAGAAGATCAAATAGTCTGGATGTAAACGAGTATGATAGATATGGGTTTAAGTATAACACGAATACTAGGATGCTTAGTTTTGGAAATACTCCAGACGATGGATTTTGGATAGGTGCTTCTCTAGGTTGGATAAATCATGGGTGGCGAAAGAATCCGTATAAGTCTAAACATGGGTTTTCATTTAGCTTAGCGCCCGGTAGTCGTAACGCCTATCAAATTAACTACAACGCACATGTTCCCAATGCTATTGGAAGAGTGGATTTTGCTCCGCAAATAGATTTTCAATTTCCACATTACAAGAATTATTTTGGCATTGGAGGAAATACAATAAATGCATTTAGGGAAATTGAATACAATTGGGTGCGGATGAAGAATATTGATATTGAACCAATGCTACGTTACAGAATGGGGAACTCTATTCATCTAGATTTTGGTCCTATTTATCAATACAGGCAAATAGAAAAATCCATTGGTAGAATTACGAATGAAGAGCCTACTTTCTTTAAAGAGGCTGCATTTGAAAGTCGGAATTATATCGGTGTTTCTACAGCTTACAAAATTGGTTTTGCAGATAATAAAGTATTTCCTACAAATGGTTTCTCATTCTTAGCTTCTGCTTCACAATTATTGGAACCAGGAAGGAAGGAGAATCTAACTGAGTTAGGAGTAGAAGCACAAATGTATGTGCAGCTTTTAATCAGGCCCAAACTTGTAATTGCTAACAGCATTGGCTATATGAGCTCTTTTGGAGATAGGCAGTTTTATCACTATCCTTCTCTTGGAAACGAAAAAGGTTTAAGGGGTTTTAGGAATGAACGGTTTAGAGGAAGTTCTACATTTTATAATAATACGGATCTTAGACTTAAACTCTTTAAGTGGAAGAATAATGTTATTCCTATGGACGTAGGAATCCTTGGAGGCTACGATATAGGCAAAGTGTATCTGGATACTGAATCTGCGAATACTTGGAAATCTAGTCAGACTATTGGACTTTGGTTTGATCTGTTAGGTGTTATGGTCGTCCAGCCTTACTATTCATTTAATGAAGAGGAAAGCGCATTCAGTCTTCAAACAGGGTTTTCTTTTTAAGAGAATTAACTGACTTTTCGCCCTAATTACATGCTGGCTTTGTAAATAGAATATTTCATTTTATTAGTTTTAAACTATAATATGGATGAAGGACACGCAAGAGCAAAAATTATTGTTGGGATATCCGAACAGCTATTGTTAGCAGTGAAATCAGATAAGGATATTGCTGAAATTTTAAAACAAATAAATGCGCTTTCTGTAGAAGAGTTAAAGGTCTTTTTAAATAATGATAAGTTAAAAAAAACCTTCTGGATTAATTGTTACAATGCTTTTTTTCAAATTCTTCGAAAAGTAAAAAAACTCGCTAAAAATAAAATTTATAAAAGTCGTTCAATTGAAATAGCAGGATCGTTTTTTAGCCTAGATGATATAGAGCATGGAATTCTGAGGAGAAATAGATTTAAACGTTCACTAGGATTATTTACAAATCCCTTTGCGCCAAGTCTCCTTAAAGAGCTAGTTGTAGATGAATTGGATTACAGAATTCACTTCGCCTTGAATTGTGGTGCAAAAAGTTGTCCGCCTATTGCATTTTATAAGAGTGATAAGATAGATGAACAATTGGATCTTGCTACGCAATCTTTTCTGGAGGGAGAAAGTAAGTTTGATGATAAAAATAAGGTAGTGTATACAACTGCTTTGTTTAAATGGTATAAATTTGATTTTGGAGGTTACAAGGGAGTAAAGGAGATTTATAAAGATCAACTTAATAGAGATATAGCTGGATATTCCATTAAATACAATGTGTATTCTTGGGACGAACTATTGGATAACTATTCATAAAAAAATGCAAATGCTAACAATAGAAACGTACATCGTAGATTCATTTACAGATACTACGTTCAAAGGTAATCCGGCGGGAGTATGTATTTTGGACAAGGAATTAGAAGTAGCGCAAATGCAATCTATTGCCAAGGAACTTGGATTATCAGAGACAGCTTTTGTGCGAGTTACAGAAACTGAGAACGCGTTTTCTATTCGATACTTTTCACCAGTAATGGAAATTCCTTTGTGTGGGCATGCGACATTGGCATCTGCGAAAGTTTTATTCGACAAGTTTCATGAATTGAATGCAATCGAATTTGCCACTATTCAGGAGATAAAATTAAAAATAGCACGTAAGGGAGAAAATATTGCCATGGAATTTCCAGTGTATGGAACAGTGCCGCAAGAAGCACCTTTGGAATTACTCCAAGCCTTGGGATTAGAATCTATTGTCAATTCAGAGTACAATGAGGAAACTAGAATCTTGTTAATTGAGATAGGCGAGTGTGATATCCTTAGGATTTTGAGTCCTGATTTTGAAACATTGAAGAAATCGCACAAAGCAATAAATGGTGTTCTTGTGACAGCAAGATCAAATCAAGATGAATATGATTTTGAGTCAAGATATTTCTGGCCATGGAGTGGGACAAATGAAGATCCAGTAACTGGAGGAACCCACACTTTTTTAACCCCGTACTGGAGCAATAGATTGGCTAAGAGCAAAATGCGATCTTTTCAATGCTCTGAGCGATCAGGATTCATGGAAGTAGAACTATTGAGTGATACCAAGCTTATAATCAAGAGTAAGGCTCAATTAGTGCTTAGGGGACAGCTTTTTATTTGAACTAGTCAAGAAGAAACGATGAATTGCATCAGTGGTAGGAATGATCCTGAAGAATGAAGGAGTCCATAGGACCGAAGCGTAAGCGGAGTCATGGATGGCGCGGTTCTCCAGTGCTGAAGGCACTGGAGAAGATGCCCAAATCATTGTATTTTTTTAGCTCCATATCTTCATATTCAAAGTCTGTATATATATGATAAATAACTATATAAGTTACAGAAAACCAAATATATAGATATTATTAAAATATGGTATATGTTTTGCAGTAATTAATTAATTACGGAAGGCATGAACCATAGGTTTTATCATACTGCTTGGATACTTTTAAATGTGCTGTTACTGAGTGTAACGCAGGTAGCTTCCGTGAGCGCTCAAATAGAGATTGATGCCGGAAATACATCTGGAGTATGTCATGATGGTATTTTAGAATTGATTGATCTGGAAGCCTTCATTACTGGAGATGTTTTAGATGGGACATGGCTCTCTAGTGGTGATGGAATATTTTTACCCCAAAATTCTGGGATTGGGAATTTTATTAGTTCCACGCATTATGTTCCTGGGTCATTAGATAAGCAAATAGGAACGATTAGTTTTACGCTTGCCTCAGATCCACATCCTGTATCTGGAATTATTGAAACAGATCAAGTGAGTATTTTAGTTGTGGAAGATATTCCTCTTGCGTGTAATGATTTTGTAAGTGTAGGATTAGACGGGGATTGTGAAGTGCTAATAACTCCACAGCATCTTATCAACAATGCAAGTTCTGCTTTTAATCTGTATAACATTGAATTGTATACTTTAAATGGTTTGCTTATTCCTACGGATACCATAGGCTTACAGTTTCTTGACCAATACATAAATTTTACTGTACAAGAATCTTGTGATAGTACGATTTGCTGGGGACAAATCCTGGTGATGGATAATCTTGCACCTCAGTTAACGTGTCTTGATACAGTGATTTCATGTCTGGACATTTTGTTGCCAGACAGTCTGGGTTTTCCAGTGGAATATGATAGTATTATTTCTGGTCCTAACAACAGTTATATACTTGTGAATGGGGATAATTGCGGTGATGTAATTGCAAGTTATATTGATGATGAAATAGAGCAAGAGTGTTTTGAGGAATACCAACTTATTATAGAAAGAACGTGGACAGTGATGGACACTTCAAATAATTCTTCTCAATGTGTACAAACTATTTTTCTCGAAAAACTGGATTTGTTTGATGTGGTATTTCCTGAAAATTTTGATGGCAACGAAATGCCTGTGCTGGATTGTTCAGTGTTATATCCATTAGATTCTTTTGGAAATCCTGATCCTATTTACACTGGCTTTCCTTTAACGGAAGGATGCATTTATCTAAGTTCCACATATGAGGATATAAATTATAGTTCTTGTGGGAATACACAAAAGATATTGCGAACATGGAATGTAGTGGAATGGTGTAGCTCTCAGATACGCACGGAATCTCAACTTATTGAACTTGCAGATACACTTGCGCCGGAAATTGAATGCGTAGAGCTAATTCAAATTGCCGTAAATCCCTATCAGTGTAATATCTTAAATGAAACAATTGAGACTCCTTCAATTACAGACAATTGCAATACTTGGATGCTCAGCGCTACAATAAGAAAGAATGGTATTCAAATGTATTATATTTCTGACCTTACGAGTACTTTAGACTTGCCTGATCTAGCTTTAGGAGATTACACAATCCATTGGATGGCAGAAGATGTTTGTGAAAACATGGGTAGCTGCGTTACGGAATTACAAATAGTAGACCAGAGCGAACCATTTGCAATCTGTCTAGATGTGAATACTGTGTCTGTAGGAAATTCAGGAGCAGGAAGGCTTTTTCCTAACAGTGTTAACAATGGTAGCTTTGATAATTGTACTGCATTAGATTTTAGATTAAGAAAACTTACTGATGTTTGTTTTAATAACACAGAATTTGGATTCTTTATAGATTTTTGTTGTGAGGAAATAGGATCCACAATTATGGTGGAGCTAGAAGTAACAGATGAAAACGGTTTGAGTAATTATTGTATGACTGAAGTCTTAGTTGAAGATAAGGCCGCGCCCATTGTTACTTGTCCGAGCGATCTTACTGTCAGTTGTACCTATTTTAATAGTGTTGTGGATTACGATGCATTTGGAATGGTACAGTCTGATCCAGATTCAATTCAGGATATTATAATTCAAGACCCATATAATAATGGGATCGTAGGAATGGACGGATTTTACCAAGATAATTGTGGTGCAACCATTACTAGTAGTTTTGTCCTTGATATGGAATGTAGTACTGGCACATTGAGTCGTACGTTCATAGCAATTGATGGGAGTAATAATGTAGATTCTTGCACACAAACAATCACCATAATAAATGATGGAAGTTTTGAAGAAGAGGATATTGTGTGGCCTTTAGATTTTGAGTATGTAGCATGCGACACTGCTTTTTTAGACCCAGATATTTCTGGTGAGCCTACATGGTTATTAGAAGATTGCTCATTGATTTCTTCCACGTACGAAGATGAAGTTTTTGTATTGACGGATACAGCATGTGTAAAGATTGTCAGAACATGGTCTGTTATTGACTGGTGCCAATATGATGAGAACACGGGTTATGGTTTGTGGACTGAGGAGCAAGTCATTAAAATTAATAACCTTGTTGCGCCTGAATTTGATAGCTGTACTGACAGTATTTCTTTTTGTATAACTGAAGATAATTGTTATCAGTCCTTCTATATGGAAGTATCAGCAACTGATGATTGTACAGCTGAAGTGGATTTAGAATTTATTTATAGTATTGATTTAGGGGCGAATGGATTTAATGATCATAGTGGTATTGGTTCAGCATTTTATTATGAGTTGCCAGTGGGAACACATAAACTTATTTGGAGGGTGGAAGACCGATGTGGGAATTATAACTTTTGCACACAGACTGTAATAGTTGAGGATTGTAAAAGCCCTACGCCGTATTGTCTTGGAAGTCTCACAATGGCTCTTGATGAAAATGGTACTGTGGAGGTTTGGGCTAATGAATACAATTTAGGCGGTTCTGATAATTGTACAGATGTACAGGACCTGCTAATCTCATTTGCTGAAGAAGTTTACACTCCAGTACTGGAATTTGACTGTGGAGATATAGCTGATGGAATGTCTGAAAACATACTTCTAGATGTATGGTATATAGATGAGTATGGAAATGCAGAATTTTGCACTGTTGAGTTAATTCTCCAGGATAACCAAGATAGTTGTCCTGATGTCATTCCAAATGATTACATACATGGTAGAGTACAAGATTCTAAGGGAGATAATATTCCGCAGCTTGCCATTGACTTAGATTGTGAATTAGCTGATCATTCGCAATCTATTGCTTCGCCAGATGGTGACTTTATATTCGAGAATCTTCCAAATGAATTATACTATTCCATTCACTGTTCAAAAGTGGATACTTATTTAAAGGGTGTGACCACTTTGGATATTCTTCTCATACAAAGACATATATTAGGTTTAACATTATTACCAAACGGGTACGATGAATTAGCGGCAGATGTGAATTTAAGTGGTAGGGTAACAGGGATTGACATTGTAGCATTAAGAAAGCTGATTTTAGGGATCAATGAAACTTTGCCAGCCACGAATGCTCCTTGGAAATTTGTAAAAAGTGATAATGCAACAGCAGAATTAGATCCTTGGAGTCTCAGCGAAAATGTGGATCTATACCTAAATGCAGAAAACGGAGAACAAAATATTGTGGGTATAAAATATGGGGATGTGAACTCATCTTGGAGCTTCAATGGATCTGTGGAAACAGAAAACAGATCCAATGGTCTACCTCTTGAATTGAATAAATATAGAGAAGGAGATCATTGGAAATATGATTTTAAATTGCTTGAAGACATTGGCATTAGCGCCTTTCAAGTTTCCTTGAATACAAATGAACAATTGTTTGATATTGAGGTGAATGCGCCACTGATAGGTTTTGGTGATTCGCATTATTATATAAATAATAAGAATATTAGAATTTCTTGGAACACAAACGCAATGGAAGAAGAAGCCGTTGATAATATTCTCTTCAGTTTTGAGTCAATCCAAGACTTGAATATAGACATTGACATGGATTTTAACAATATGTTGTATACCAATAGTACAGTATTTGATTTTAGATTTAGAGCTCAGGATGATGGAATAGAAGCAATCCCTAATTTTAATGTCTTTACTACATCTGATGCTCAGATAGCCATTGAATCAGACACACCATCAGATGAAATAATAGAGGTAGAGGTCTATGATTTACAAGGCAGAAAAGTCTTGAGTTCATCATTGCAAATCTTCCATTCTGGAGCAGTAGGATATGTAGATTATTCTCCTATCTCGCAATCAGGAATTTACACCGTATTGATCGCTTCTAAGACTCAATCTCAAGCTCAAAAACTATTCTTATCTATAGAATAGTGCCAACTCTCGAAGCTTAATAAACATCAAATTCTTCCCTTATCTGGAGTATTCCTCACAACGAGGTACTAAATCCACGTTAAAGCCTTCAAAATCTATCATATTAAGTTTTTCAGATATGATATGCTTTTCTCTCTTAGTTAGGCTCTTACAAATTACTCAAAATACTAATGTGATCACACATGATTATTAATGATAATGTGATAGGCCTTTTGGAATAGATATTGGCATTAGAGTAATGTTCCAGTTCCCATGGACTTACACAATCTAATGGGCACGAGCAAAAACGAATTTGAATTTAAATAAAACTAGAGATCGATGATCAAACCATTACTTACACGTATTTGTAGAGTAGGAGCTATTCTAGGTTTAGTCATGTTGTTTAACAATGTGAATGCCCAGACGCTAGATGATTCAGCACCGTGTATATGCCAGGCTGATGAAACTTACTTTCAACAAGACCTGGTAATCAATTCAGGCAATGGGGAGAATTGGATAGTTATGAGTTCCGTAAATTTTTACGAGACCTTAGCTCCAGACACACCTTATCCTATAACAACATTAATCACTGAAGATCCAGTAGGTTCAGGATTATACCCATTTTCAGGTTTTTATCCTGCGGGTGCACCATTCACGCTTACGCTTACAAATGGCGCAGACGTGATTGAGTATACATCTACGAATCCTTGCGTTTACACTGATGTAACAGGTGACTCATATGTTTGTAATACACAAGATCCTGTGCTATATACCCTAAGTACAGCTGTTACGGGAGCAGTAGCTTGGAGTGTGGTACCGGCGCCTTTTGCTAGTACGCTTACTGCAACAGGATTTTTAGTAGACTGGGGAGAAGTAACCGGAACATATGTTTTAACTGCGGTTGGGACAAATGAATTTGGATGCCCATTCAGTATTGATTATGAAGTTATAGTTGCGGATGCAACAGATGCTGATCAGATTGCTTGTAACAATTCAGTAAACATTTCCTTAAATGGAACTTGCGAACTTGAACTGTTACCAGATATGATATTGGAAGCGCCAGGTTTACCAAACGATGCGTATTCCATAGTTATACAAGATATAGCAACCGGAGATATACTTACAAATAACATGGTTACCCAAGATTACGTGGGTGTGGTTTTACAAGTTACAGTAATACAAGATTGTAGCGGTAACTCTTGCTGGGGAACAATATTTGTGGAAGATAAGTCAGCACCATTCTTAGATTGTCCAGATGAAGTGACGCTTTCATGTGAAGATTCAAGTGATCCTGCAATTTCAGGTTTACCTATATTCCCATTGGGAGTCACAGTAACTGAACAAGCGGATGGAACATATTTAGTAGAAGATTTTGACTTTTGTGGAGATGCTGTTCTGAGTTTTGAGGACGATCTTTCAGATTCGCATTTATGTGATGGTCCATTTGGATCTATTATAGAACGTGTTTGGACAATAACGGATGATGCAGGAAATACGAACTCATGTTCTCAGACAATAAATGTAGAAAGAGCAACATTAGATGCCTTTCTTAGCTTTCCTCCACATTATGATAGTGTTATACCAGGAGCTAATCCTTCTTTAGAAGCTTGTGGAAACTGGGAAGCATTACCAAATGGGTATCCTTCACCAGAACATACAGGTTATCCTGATGGTACTTTCTGCGCAAATGTTTTAGTAGAATATGAGGATACTGAATTAGAAAAGTGCGGGGATAAATCCTACAAGCTAATTCGTAAATGGACTATTAGGGATATATGCGAATTGACAGATACAACACACAATCAGTTTATCGTTGTTGATGATACGCAGCCTCCAGTGTTCATAACTCTTCCTGATGACATTACTGTGCAAGCGGCGAGTCATACCTGTGTATCCAATATAGAGGTACCAAAGCCACTCTTCGTGGATGAGTGTTCAGAGTGGAGTTACACAGTAGGTTACAAGGTAACAGATGATTCTGCAGATCCATTTTCGGATTATATCACTGATGGTGTTGTTTACAACTTTATAACACAACAATATGAAATAAACGATATCCCTGCAGCAGGTGATATGATATGGATAATATATATCCTAGAAGATGTTTGTGGAAACACATCTACAGGAAACATAGAGATTACAATAGAAGATAACGAGCCACCAATACCAGTTTGTGATCAATTTACATTTGTTGGTTTGGATGAGTTTGGAGAAGCCCATGCTGGAGTAGAAACTTTTGACGACGGAAGTTGGGATAATTGTTCAGTACATGCATTAGAGGTCATCCGTATGGATGGGAATCCTTGTGGAGGACCATTTGGATGGGGAGACAAAGTACACTTTTGCTGTGATGATGTAGGAAACGTAGTGCAGGTGAGACTCAGAGTTTGGGATTCATCAGGGAATAGTAATGAGTGTATGGTAAATGTGGAAGTCCAAGATAATACGCCACCAGCGCTTGTAAGTTGTCCACCTAACAGAACATTAAATTGTGATGCTGATTTATCAGATCTATCTGTATATGGAACACCAGTGTTTCAGGATGTGTGTGGATATACATTGACAGAATTAGATCCAGAAATTGAGAATCAAGATTGTGGTTCAGGTAGTATTGTAATAAGAACATTTATAGCAACTGATGATGCAGGAAACACGAATTCATGTACTCAGGTCTTGATCTTACAGATTACAGATCCATTTTCACTTGGAGATATTGATTGGCCAAATGATATTACGTTTGAAGGTTGTACAGGTTTAGATGTACATCCTAATAATCTTCCAGCAGGTAGTAATTATCCTACATACGACAATGTCGCATGTAGTCAGGTTTCAGAAGATTATGACGATACAGTTTTTGAAAACACGGAAGGTGTATGTTATAAGATATTAAGAAACTGGACTGTGCATGATGATTGTACAAATGGGTTTTGGTCTAGGACACAGGTAATAAAAGTTGTCAATTATGAAGCGCCTGTAATTTACACAGGTTGTGATGATGTGACTATAACAGATAATGACCTTACGGATTGTGAGGCAAATGTCACTGTCACTATATTAGCTTCTGATGATTGTACACCAGACGCTGATCTTGATTATTTCTACGTAGTAGATAATAATCTTAATCTAGCCGGATATTCAAATACATTTAACGGAACACTATCATTAGGGTCTCATACAATTCGGTGGACAGTTTCTGATGAATGTGGTAATTCAACTACATGTACAACAGAAATTGATATCAATGATAATAAGCCACCTACACCTATATGCAGAGATGCGATTGTTACGACTATAAACGAGGATGGAGGTACAGTTCAGATTTGGGCTACTGACTTTATAAAACAAGGAGTAGATAATTGCGACGATGAAGATGATCTAAGCTATTCGTTCTCACCTAATACAAATGATATTGTTCAGACTTTTTCATGTGATGATATAGAGTTTGGAAATACAGATACAATTGAAGTTGCTATCTATGTAACTGACGCAATGGGAAATCAAGATTTCTGCATCAGTGAATTGATTCTTCAGGATAATAATGGAGTTTGTGATAACACCAATTTAGTCAATGTAAGTATTGAGGGAAGGGTGTATACAGAGTCTAATGATGAATTGGAGGATGTAGAGGTTATGCTCATGTCTGATACTCCTGAGTTTCCAGTATATGATATGACAGATTTACAAGGTGATTTTGCTTTTTCTGATTTGGATCCTTATACGAATTATACATTAGAAGCAACTATGGACGATAGTTATTTAAATGGTGTATCCACTTTAGATATCCTATTAATCCAGAAACACATTCTAGGTCTTCAGATATTGGATTCGCCATATAAGGTGATTGCCGCAGATGCGAATGGTTCTTCTAAAGTAACAGCGGTAGACATCGTTGAGCTTAGAAAATTAATTCTTGGAATTTATGAAGAATTACCATCAAGCACGTCATGGAAGTTTGTGGATGAATCAGAGATTTATCCAGATCCTACACATCCGTTTCCGTTTTCAGAGCTTATAGATTATTATAACGTGAGTCAGAATATGATTCAAAGTGATTTCATAGCAGTGAAGATTGGGGATGTCAATGGGACAGTAAGTCTTACTTCAAATTTAGAAGTAGAAAATAGAAATGCAGGTACTGCAAAATTACATGTTTCTCTTCTTGACGGAAATCAAGCAGCAGTTATTGCAGGTGAAGACATGCACTTAGATGGCTTTCAAATGTCATTGTACAATAGTGACAATATAGACTTTGCAGCATTGCAGCCAGGTGTTTTGGAATTGAGTAATGCGAATTACACAATTACAACAGACAATAAGATGAACATAAGTTGGAATGTTCAGAGTGCTATCAAAGTAAATGAAGGAGATGTATTGTTCTTTATTGAAACGGCACGAGAGCTAGAATCTAAGACGCAGTTTGTTTTAGATCAATCTGCTATCACTGCTGAATTATACAAGCAGGCTGAAGATTTAGAAACGAAGATATACGATATAAATCTCAGAAACTTAGAAACAAATAACGGATTCAGTCTTTATCAAAACGTTCCGAATCCTTTTAATGAAACGACGAATGTCTCCTTTAATCTCCCAACTGATTCTGATGCAAGAATAACTGTAACTGATGTTACAGGTAAGCTCTTGTATGCTAAGACGAGCAATTATCAGAAAGGGTTTAATGCGATACAAATTAACATAGATCAAATACATTCATCGGGCTTACTCTATTTAAAGTTAGAGACCAAAACTCATACAGCAACGAACAAAATGTTAATGATTAAGTAACGGTTTTCAAGGAAAAGCATGTGTTGTTAACGCAACACATGCAGCTCCTAGATCGCCTTTAATAATAAATTTCGAAAACCGTATTAATAAAATATTTAGTGATGAAATTAACCTTACTTAGACAAATTAAACATATC
This sequence comes from uncultured Saprospiraceae bacterium, assembly GCA_937967615.1. Taxonomy (GTDB): domain Bacteria; phylum Bacteroidota; class Bacteroidia; order Chitinophagales; family Saprospiraceae; genus CALCMJ01. The sequence goes on along the minus strand of CALCMJ010000161.1, from coordinate 3,672 downwards.
AAAGCTCTTCTAGTAGGAGTGATGGTAGTAGGGTGCACTGCTGCGATGTCAGCACAATGTAACTATACATTAGCGTGTAATGATGGGGTGCAAGTATCCTTGAGTAACACATGCGAAGAAGAGATCACTCCAGATATGATATTGGAATCCCAAGAGTTGCCAGGTGCAGCTTATGTGGTTAACCTTTATGATGAAAATGGAGATCTAATTCCAAACGCGACTGTTACAGGTGCACATATAGGAATGACTATAGAGGCAAGTATAACAATGGTATATCTTGACTGTAATCTCACATGTTGGGGTTATATGACAGTAGAAGACAAGTTGCCGCCAGTTTTTGTTTGTCCAGCGAATTTAACGATAAACTGTGGGGATAGTACTGACCCTTTCTTTACAGGAAGGCCAACGCCTACAGATTGTTCTGGGGTTGTGGAAACTGACTATTCAGACGAAATTATTGAGCAAGGTTGTACAGACCTTTACTCTCTAATAATAAATAGAACATGGCTCTCTGAAGATATATTCGGAAATGTGGGTAGCTGTATTCAGACTATTCATGTCATGAAAGCAGAATTAGTAGATGTTACTTTTCCAGCTGACTATATAGAAGCTTGTGAGGCAAATGGCAATGCTGGAACTGACCCAGATGTGACAGGTTTGCCAGGGCTTGTGTCATGCAGTAATATCCAATATTACTATGAAGATCATGAATTTCCACTTTGTGGAAACGGAATTAAAATTCTGAGAGAATGGCATATTGTGGACTGGTGTACTGGAGAAGATACAGTGGGAACACAGACAATAAAAATTGAAGATACAGAGCCTCCGGTAGTGCAATGTGGACTTACTAATTTCACCCTAGGAACAAATACGGATGGCTGTGTAGTAGAATACGAAATTCCATTACCGGGATCTTCAGATCCTATTGCTCCAGTTGTACTTTTTGATTGTAGTGAGGTTCACTTTTCTATAAGTTATGCACCTTTTCCAGAAGGAATTGATTGTAATTCATTAGAAGATGCTCTTGAAATCTTAGACAATGCAAATCTGACATTGACATATATAGAAGTATTGCCAAATGCGAATGGAGAATATATAGTTGATTTGCCTCAGGGTTGTAACTGGATAAGATATGACTTTTGGGATGATTGTGGGCGTTCAACATTCTGTACAAAAGATGTTTTTGTAGCAGATGCATTACCACCTACAGCGATATGTGAAGGATATACGAATGTGTCTGTTGATGCAACAGGATGGGGTTGGGTAACTGCAGAAAGTATAGATGACCATAGTTGGGATGATTGTGAGGGTGAGTTAACATATGAAATAAGAAGATTAGATTATGAATGCGATGATTTACCAGCATCCAATCCAGATGATTTGACATTTGATGAAGTAGTCCATTTTTGTTGTGAAGATGTAGGTGAATATATAGTTGTTGAATTTAGAGTAACAGATGAGGCAGGGAATTATAATATTTGTCAAGCAATTGTATTAGTGGATGATAAATTTCCACCTATTGTTGATTGCCCAGGCAATGTAACTATAGGATGTGATCAGGATTATACAAATGTAAATTTGACAGGAATGCCAACGTTTACAGATAACTGTGGAGCGGATGTTGTACCTGTGTATACAGAGTTTTTAAATGAATGTGGAATTGGCCAAGTTAGAATAGATTGGACAATTACTGATAGTAATGACAATGATATTGCTTGTACGCAAATCGTATATATAGTAAACAATGATCCTCTAACAGAGAACGATATTATCTGGCCTCCAGATTTGGATATCGTAGGATGTGATGATGGTTCTTTGGATCCAGAAGCCTTAGGAAGTGAGCCTATTTTTACAAATAACTCTGATTGTTCAAACATTGGAACCTCACATGAAGATTTACGTTTTTATAATGTACCAGGCTACTGTGTTAAGGTGGTGAGAGTATGGACGATCGTAGATTGGTGTGCTGATCCAGTTACATTCCATGAGTATTCCCAGAAGATTCATATAAATAACTTTACGGCACCTACGATTTCAGGTTGTACGTCATACACATTTGATCCTACGGGAGATTGTGAAGGTGATGTAGATCTTTGGGTTACTGTAGAGGACGATTGTACACCTACAAACCTTCTTTCCATTAACTGGAAAGTAGATTTTAACGATGATGGATCATATAATGATACAGGATCAGGCGTACACATCCAAGATACATGGCCAACCGGAAGACATAAAGTAAGTTTTGACGCAATAGACGAGTGCGACAACTCAAATTCTTGTTCATTTTATGTAACTATTAATGATAATGTTGCTCCTACACCAGTTTGTTTAACAGAGGTAATCTGGGGAATAGATTCAAATGGGGAAGCAGAGGTATGGGCAAGTGATTTTAACTTTAAAAGTTACGACAATTGTAGCGATGATGCTGATTTGATATTTTCATTTAATCTCGCAGGTACGCAGCAATTTATGGATTTTGATTGTGATGATATAGAAAACGGCATTGCTCAAGAAATAGAACTCACCATGTATGTCATAGACAATGAAGGTCTTTCAGATTTTTGTACTGTTACACTAATACTCCAAGACAATCAAGATGTTTGTCAAGATATGTTAGGAGTCTTAGGAAGAATTGAGGGGAATGTAACTAGTGTTTCAGATGAAACATTTGAAAGCCTTGAGGTTGAATTGCATGATATGACTATGTCAGAAGATGAAATGGAAATGACATCAACGGAAGGGGACTATGCCTTTGCAGACTTATCATACTATAACGAGTATATGATACAGCCTGTAAAAAATGATGACTACTTAAATGGAGTATCTACACTTGACCTTGTGCTTATACAAAAGCATGTATTGGGCTTGCAGACCTTAGATTCGCCAGAGAAGATAATAGCTGCTGATGTGAATAAATCAGATAACATTACTGCAATTGATATAGTAGAACTCAGGAAGTTAATCCTAGGGATCTATTCTGAATTACCGTCATCAAATTCATGGAGATTTATTCCTTCTGACTTTACATTTGATTTTCCACAGGACCCATGGGGTTATCCAGAAAATATTGAGATTTATGCTCTTTTAATGAATCAGATGCATGCTGACTTCACAGGGATAAAAGTAGGGGATGTAAATCAAAATGCGTCATTAGGATTCCAAGGATTAGAGACAGAAAATAGATCAAAGAGTAAGATAAGCCTGAATGATCTTGAGTTTTCAGCTGGAGAAAGTTTTGATCTGGTTCTCAGTTTAGAAGATGTACAGATGTATGGTTTGCAGATACAAATGCTAATAGATAATTCAGTACTTAATCTTTCTGGTATAAATTCAAAGCTTGATGGTTTCAATGAAACGAACTGGTCTATGGACGACAATGGAAGCTTGAGAATAAGTTGGAGTAAGGAGGCAATTGTATCTAGCGAAGATATTATCCTTACTTTTACTGCGAATAAACAAGGCTGGATTTCTGACAATATTGTTCTAGGAAAAGATTTACCTTCTGAGTATTATTCCCAAGGGTATGAGCAACATACATTAGAATTGGATATTCGTGGCAAGGATCTTAATAAGCAAATAGGTCTTGTTTTAGGTCAAAATAAACCTAACCCATTCCAGTCTGAAACAATTATTGACTTCTACAACGATGTGGAAGAAGACTTAGAATTCCGT
>CALCMJ010000160.1 GCA_937967615.1 uncultured Saprospiraceae bacterium | reverse complement strand
CAGATGCAGCAGATGATTGTGCGGCAGCGATAGCAGCAGGATTAGATATTTGTGCAATAATTCTAGCAGATCCTACGAGTCCACTTGCAACAGCAGATTGTGATGGTGGAGGAATAGACAATGCAACAGAATGTGCAAACGGTGGCGATCCAACGGATGCAACAGATGAGTGTACAGCGGCGATAGCTTCGGGTGCAGACATATGTGCACTGATATTAGCAGACCCAACGATAGCCTTGGCAACATTAGATTGTGATGGCGGCGGAATAGATAATGCAACAGAGTGTGCGAACGGTGGCGATCCAGCAGATGCAACAGATGAGTGTACAGCGGCGATAGCTTCGGGTGCAGATATATGTGCTCTGATCCTAGCAGACCCAACGATAGCCTTAGCAACATTAGATTGTGATGGCGGAGGAATAGACAATGCAACGGAATGTGCAAACGGGGGCGATCCAGCAGATGCAGCAGATGATTGTGCGGCAGCGATAGCAGCAGGATTAGATATTTGTGCAATAATTCTAGCAGATCCTACGAGTCCACTTGCAACAGCAGATTGTGATGGTGGAGGAATAGATAATGCAACAGAATGTGCAAACGGTGGCGATCCTGCAGATGCAACAGATGAGTGTACAGCGGCGATAGCTTCAGGCGCAGACATATGTGCATTGATAGCAGCAGACCCAACGATTGCCTTAGCAACATTAGATTGTGATGGCGGAGGAATAGATAATGCAACAGAATGTGCAAATGGTGGAGACCCTGCAGATGATGCAGATGAATGTACAGCAGCGATAGCTTCAGGAGCAGATATATGTGCATTGATATTAGCAGATCCAACAATTAAACTTGCTACATTGGATTGTGATTTAGGTGGAATTTCTAATGAAGAAGAGTGTGCGGTGGGTATGGACCCAACGGATATTGAAGATGATATAGCCGCTTTGCCTGTTGAATTTTCTGATTTCAAAGTGATTCAAGACGGTAATGTTATCAAGCTTACATGGTCTACTATAAGCGAAGTAAATAATGATGAATTTATAGTATTGCGATCTGAAGATGGAAGAAATTTTATTGAGATAGCAAAAGTAAAAGGTGCAGGCACCACTAACATAACTATGCATTATTCTGCAAATGATATTAACCCAGTATGTGGAGAAGCGTATTATAAAATTCAACAAGTGGATTTTAATGGGCAATGGAATGAAACAAATATCATTAGTATAGAGTTTGATTGTGGTGATAAGATGATTCGTACTTATCCTAATCCAGTATTGGATGTGCTGTCAGTAGAAATTAATTCAGACACGATTGAGGAAGGTCAAATCACGGTTTATGATATAAGAGGGGCATTGTTATCACAAAAATTGATTAATCTAAATAAAGGAAGGAATGTAATAGATTTAGATTTTAGCAATTTCGAAAATAACTTATACCTAATAAAAATAGATCTTAAGAATAATACGACCCTGCATAAAGTCATGAAAACTGACTGAGTATTTTAAAACAATCGAAAAAATAGACTTCACCGAAAAGGTGAGGTCTATTTTGTTTTAAGGGTCTTTTTTGTCGAGTCAGTCTATCGATTTGTGTAAAAGAGTAGAATTTAAAATCATCCTTAAAGTATAATCGAATCAAATGCTTTGCTGCTAGTTTCATTTTTTTAATATTAAATATGTATTTAGCAGCACAGAAGAAACAATGTCTGAACGAAAAGAACATAAATCAGAACTACATCCAAGAAATAAGCATCGTGGACGCTATGACTTTGATCAACTAATCAAAAGTTTCCCAGGGCTCAGCTCATATGTGCATTTAAATAAATACAATGATTCTTCTGTGGATTTCTTTGACCCAAAGGCAGTTAAGGCTTTAAACAAGGCCTTGCTTATACATCACTATGGAATCAAGAATTGGGATATTCCACCAGATTACTTATGTCCAGCAATTCCAGGAAGGGCGGATTATATTCATTATGCAGCGGATCTCTTGAAAATTAGTAGGGATTCTAAAAAAAGCATAAGATGTATAGACATAGGAGTAGGTGCAAACTGTGTTTATCCAATTATTGGTGTAAGTGAATATAATTGGGATTTTGTGGGCAGTGATATTGATCCTATTGCTATATCTTCTGCTGAAAAAATTGTAGAAGCAAATGAAGTTCTCCAAAAGAAAATAGAACTACGTGTGCAAAAATCAAAGGGGAATATCTTTCACGGAATTTTAGAAAAGCAAGATAAATTTGATTTAGTTATTTCAAACCCTCCTTTTCATTCTTCACAGGATGAAGCAGATAAAGCTTCGCGGAGAAAAATAAAAAACTTGAGTGCAAATAGGAAGACAAAGAAGATTCTTAATTTTGAAGGTAAGAGCAGTGAGCTCTGGATAGAGGGAGGGGAATTGGGCTTTGTAAAGAGAATGATAAAAGAAAGTGCTGCGTTTAAAAGCAATCTAAATTGGTGTACAAGTTTAATTTCTAAAGAAAAGACATTGCATGCTTGTTTAGTGCAATTGGAAAACATCAAAGGGAATGTACATCGGGTAATTGAAATGGGGACTGGAAATAAGCGTTCACGTATTTTAGCGTGGCGTTGGATAAAATAGGATACATATATGTCAAGAAAAGATCAATCAGAAATTCTAAAAAAGTTAGGCATTGAGCAATTGAATCAAATGCAGAAAGTTGCATTCGATACAATACTATTAAACGATGAGATTATTCTATTATCACCAACTGGGACAGGTAAAACATTGGCATTTTTACTTCCCTTGATTTCTAAACTGGATACGCAGCTTGAAAAGATTCAAGTCATGATTTTAGTGCCTTCGCGGGAATTAGCAATTCAGATAGAGCAGGTAGTGCGAGAAATGGGAAGTGGGCACAAGGTAAATGCAGTGTATGGAGGAAGAGCGGGAGCTAAGGATAGAGTAGAGTTAAAACATGCTCCTGCAATATTAGTTGGAACTCCAGGAAGAGTAGCTGATCATTTGAGGAGAGAAACATTTTCAACTGAACATATCACCACTTTAGTTCTTGATGAATTTGATAAATCGCTTGAAGTAGGTTTTGAAAAAGAGATGAAAGAGATAGTTGCTTCTCTTCCTAGTATTAAAAAGAAGGTTTTAACTTCTGCGACAAAGATGGATATGATGCCTCAGTTTATAAATATTCAGTGGCCTAAGATTATAGATTTTTTAAGTGATAAAAAAGATCTATTAACAATTAGAACTGTTATTTCTGAGTCGGAGGATAAGTTAGGTGCACTTGCAAGTTTGTTAGGCGAATTTGGTGAGGGCCGAGGAATTATTTTTTGCAATTTAAAAAGCACCATTGCATATCTCAGTGATTTTTTATTGTCTAAGAAAATAGGGCATGGATGTTTTTACGGAGGCTTAGAGCAAAGAGAAAGGGAGCGTGCACTTATTAAATTTAGAAATGGGACACATCGTTTGTTAATAGCCACAGACCTAGCAGCTAGAGGAATTGATGTACCTGAAATTGATTTTATCATCCATTATCAAATTCCGTTTTCGCTTGAAGAATTTACGCACCGGAATGGGCGAACGGCAAGGATGCATAAAAATGGGACAGCTTATATTCTAAAATATAAAGGATTAGATTTTCCTGAATATATGGAAGAAACAGAAGTCATTAAAGTTAATTCGGATAGTATTCCCACAAGCAGTAAATGGGGTACTCTATTTATTAGTGGTGGTAGGAAAGATAAAATTTCTAAAGGGGATATTGCAGGGCTCTTTTTTAAGCAAGGTGATCTTGAAAAAGACGAATTGGGTATAATTGAGTTAAAACAAGATTGTGCTTTTGTTGCGGTACCTATAGATAAAGCCTATGATCTTATCAATAAATTAAATAACGTCAGATTAAAGAAGAAAAAGGTAAGGATAAGCTATGTTGATTAAGCGGATCTGAATTGGAATCCATTATTCTCTTGTTTTTTCTAAATGCAGTAATTCTTACAGCTATTGATATATAAAACATCTGCTGAAGATGTCATATGTTTAATTCGTTTTGTTTGCTGTGCGTCGTTAAGCATTAGCTGCATATTTCTTTTTATCTTAGTGGAGAACATTAATATGCATTCATATGAGAATTATTATTACAATTATTTTAGTGCTTTCATCTAGCTTTTGGTGCTTTGGACAATCAAAAAAAGCGAAGAATTTTATTCAGGAGTATAGTATGGCTGCCCACCAAGATTTAAATGGCAAATTATTGAATATTAAAAAGTGGGAGCTTATTGATACTTTAAAATATACAATTATTGGCGACATGAAATATATGTCAAAAAAGGATTTAAGAAAGTATTTAAATAAATTAGAGAATTTAACAAACATTAAGATTATTGAGGTCACTTCTGAAGAACAAGCGAATATCACAATGTTTTTCGGGGATTTAGATATTTATCTTAAAATGATAGAAAGTGGATACTTAATTCCAAGAACGAATACATTTGATAATTGGAGTAGTAGAAAGCACAATAATAAAAACCAACTAACGAGCAGTGGGTTCTGTGTGGATATTAAACGCGTAAAGTCAAAGAAACGGGCAAGGTGGCTTATTAAATCTGGCTGGCTTAAATCTTTGGGAATCCTAGGAACTTTGGACTCTGATCGTAGTGTATTATTTAAGTATAACACTAAGAATAATAGTAATTTGAATAAGATTGATAAAAGGATTATTAAAATGCATTATTCAAATAATATTAAATCAAATATGAGTTCTGAAGAAGTGCAGTCAATATTGTCCACTAAGATTAATATTGACGAATTTCTAGACGAAAAGATTTAGAAGACTAGAATTTGAATATTCGTTTCCTCACATAAACGCAGTATGTCATAATCGATATGTGCAATCAATAGAATAGCAATATTATAATGACTAAGACAATTAATGCTAATCCATGATATCTATAATTTGTATACCAAGGTTCTAGCCGTAGAGCAGCAGTTTCTGATGCATACTCTTCTTTTGACCAAACAACTTGAGCAAGTTCAGCTTCAGACTTATTGGTTCCAAAAAATGAACCGAAGAATAGGAGAAAGCAACAAATGATAAAATGCCAGAAAGCTACATAAAGAAAATTACCTAATACAATTGTAGATCCTGATGCTTTCAAAGCTATGAGTCCAGCGGTGATCATAAATCCAACGGCAATGGACAGTAATGCACCCGTAGAATTCGTGCGTTTAAAAAATAGACCCATTACAAAGAGTGCAACTATAGGAGGACAGAACCATGCCAGCGTGTTTTGTAAATAATCCCAGAGTTTTTCAAATTGACCTATCTGTGGTGCCCATAGAATTGCAATTACCATTACTACTCCTGTCACAATTCTTCCTGTATTCATGAGGCTCTTAGAACTCGCATTGGGTTTTAATTTCTTGATAAAATCCATTGTAATAAGTGTGGAAACAGAATTTAATCCGGAATCCAAACTAGACATCATTGCGGCAATAAGACCAGCCAACACAAGACCTAATAGGCCTGAGGGTAAAAGATCAAACAACATTGTAGGATATATCATATCCATTTCTGTCATGTCCGGATAGATGACGCGAGCAAAAGCTCCTGGGAAAATCATGATGAAAAGAATAGACAGTTTTAGAAACCCTGCAAACATTGCTCCCCATTGGCCCTGTCTTAAATCTTTTGCTGCAAGTGTTCTTTGTGTTATGTATTGATTCGTCCCCCAGAAGTACATGCCTAAAAGTAGGACTCCAGTGAAGACGCTGGGCCAGGGCATATTGGGATCGTCTATGGGTTTCATTACTTTAAAATGTGCAGCATCCGTTATTGCATAAACGGCATCCCAACCTCCAATTTTTTGATACGCAAACCAGGTTATACATGCGGATCCTAAAATAAGTATTACCGCTTGTATTGCGTCCGTATACATTACAGAACTAAGTCCTCCCGTAATAGTGTATAAGCCAGCAATTAAAGCAAGCCCTACTATTATTTGCCAAAGAGCAAATTGAGGAAATATTAAATTAATCACTAAGCCTCCTGCATACAGTGTCGCAGCAATATCAACTAAAATATTTAACACTATTGCGATAAACGAAGCATAGGCACGTACAGCATAATTAAATCGTTTTTCTAAATATTCAGGAATCGTAAATATTTTGTTTTTTAAGTAGAAGGGTAAAAAGAAAATTGCGAAAATGATTAAGACAAGAACTGCTACCCATTCATAGCTATATACAGAAAAGCCATCCTTGTATCCAGCTCCTGCCAAACCTACTAGGCTATTACTTGACATATTTGACGCAAATAATGAAAAGCCTATAATAGGCCAGGTGAGATTCCTTCCAGCCAGAAAATAGTCTTCTGCATTTTGATGCTTTTTACTGAAATAGAAGCCAAGCGCTACAACAAATAGTAAGTAAAAAATAACAATACTAAAATCTAGGGTGGATAGGTTAAAATTCATAATTGATTTTTACTATGTGTTTTGTCTCTAATCATTCATCCCCTTATATAGTCTGCATTCCCAGGGCATCAATTCATTTGTATCCGTTTTAATATAATTTTGAAAACACAAACTATATTTTTTTAGGTCTGCTTCAAAGATGTGTTTATGATTTGAATGATTTAAAATAACTAATATTTTATAATTGGAATCAAAACGTTCATATACATATAAGTCCTCTGAGTTTTGGGGAAGAACTTTCCATTCCCCATAGATTAAGGTTTTTTCTCTCTTTCTAAATGTGAGGAGGTCCCGATAGAAGTAGTAAACTGAATTTTGATCACTTAGGACTTCTTCAGCATTGATTTCATTATAGTTTGGATTTAATTTGATCCAAGGTTTACCTGTAGAGAATCCTGCATTTTTTTCTTTGTTCCAATGCATAGGTGTTCGTACGTTGTCTCTACCGTGCTCGTGTACATTTTTTAGAAATTCATCAGGATGCATTCCTGTTGCAGTAAATTCCTTATAGTAATTTATTGTTTCTACATCTTTGTAATCTTCTATAGAATCAAATTTCACATTGGACATGCCTAATTCTGTTCCTTGGAAAATACAGGGTGTTCCGCGCATGGTAAGAATGAGCATTGCTAAAAGCTTAGCACTTTCAATTCTGTATTCTTTATCATTGCCAAAGCGAGACACTAATCTAGGGAAATCATGATTATCTAAAAATATGCTTATCCAACCTGAATCGCCCATTGTCTTATACCAGTCATTGAATATCTTTTTTATGTCCTTCCAGTCATAAGGGACGGGGTCAAATTTTCCACGTGGGCCATGTCCAAGAAACATGTGATCAAGGTGAAAAATCATATTCAGTTCTTCTCTATCATGGCCTACATAATCTAGTCCAGTTTGCGTAGAAATGCCAGGACCCTCACCAACCGTCATAATGTCGTAGTGTTTTAAAACTGAATTGTACATTTCACTTATAAATTCATGAACACGTGGACCATTGGAGTACACTTGCGCTATGACATCATTAAACGCAGGCAAGTTCGTATCTGAAAAATCTAAGCGTTTTGAAATCAATGGAATTACATCCAATCTAAATCCATCAATGCCCTTGTCTAACCAAAATTTTACAACAGTATAGATATCTTCCCTGACCTTTGGGTTTTCCCAGTTTAGGTCTGGTTGTTTTTTTGTAAATAAATGAAGATAATATTCATTGGATTTCTCATCGTGCTCCCAAGCACTCCCTCCAAAAAAGGATTGCCAGTTATTGGGTGGACCACCATTTTTTCCAGGTTTCCAAAAATAGTAGTCTCGATAAGGATTGTCAATTGATTTCTTTGATTCTGTAAACCATGCATGTTCATCTGAAGAATGGTTAAAAACTACATCCATTATCAATCGCAGCCCTTTAGCATGTATCGCATCTAAGAGAGTATCAAAATCTTCCATCGTGCCAAATTCAGGATGGATATTGTAGTAGTCACTGATATCGTAACCGTTATCGTCATTTGGAGAAGCATAGATAGGGCTTAGCCAAATTATGTCTACACCTAAGTTTTTTATGTAATCTAGTTTTTCAATTATCCCTTTTATATCACCTATTCCGTCTCCATCACTGTCATTAAAGCTTCTTGGATAAATTTGATAAATTACTTCTTCTTTCCACCATTTTCTGTCAATAGCCATGTGTATTAAAAATAGCTTTTTTTAGATGGAATAGGGCAGGATTTCTATCTCAATTTAAGGTCCTTTGCCAAGTGTATTAATTCCGCTGTTCGATGATTCTAGGTATATTGTTGTTTGGGACAACTAGATAATTGGATCTTTCTGTTTGCAGTAAATTTCTGGAGTTTAATCCCTGTTCTAGATGAAGGCTTTTATACTGAGTGTAATTTGAAATTGTTGTATCAAAGTTGGAAAATACTCCACCAGAATTTGACATGCTCTTGCCCAATTCCGTCAAATATTCATGGTGATTTCCCACAAAAACAAGTTCGCCATTTTCATTAATCATTACATCTTGCATAGTACTCAATTGTGCTTGAAAGGGTAGAGCTACCGCTTTAAAGCTTTCGCCATTTGCCAGAAAAAGCATTGACCTTAATTCAGCTAGTTTTTTAAACTCCACAATGTTTTTTTCATCTGCAATATCAAAATCTTTGAGAGCTGATATTTTAGAAAAATCACTATGTTTTAAAAACTGCTTTTTAATCGATGGAATTTGACTACTTAGTTTTTCCAAAGATGCATATAGTTTATTTTCACCAAAATAATCCGAAAATATTACTGGTTCAGTTTTTCCATTTCCATCCATGTCTAATACGTACATTTGAACTGGAGTTTCTTTTGATGCTTTCCATTTAAAATTTGTTCCTGCATTTGCTCCTATAATATCTAAGCGGCCGTCTTTATTTATATCAGCAACAGAGATAGCATTCCATAATCCTGAACTATTTTCTATCTCATAGTTTTCGGCAAGATTTGTAAAATCTCCTTTACCATCGTTTTTTAATATTTTGATATTCATCCAATCTCCACATAGAATTATGTCAAAGTCATTGTCCCCATCCATATCTGCACATTGACTATCTGTAAGCATTCCATATCTTTCTTTATGTAATAGGTCAACTCCAAAGCCGGATTTGTTTTTAAGTATAAAACTATAAGGTGTTAAACCATACGCCAGTGGGATAGATCTAGCACCAACAAATATATCTTCGAAGCCATCTCCGTCAAAATCTGCAACAGTAACTGTACTTCCATTTGTATGCGGTAATGAAAGTGGAAGTCTTTTTAAATTTCCTTTCCCATCATTTAAGTAAAGTCTGTCTTCTAGAGATTTATCTAATTCTTTAAAATCATTACCACCACTCACTACATATAAATCCAAGTCTCCATCTTTATCAAAATCTAAAGAGGCAGCATCTGCATCTTCATATTTGGCATCAAGTTTAAAATCTTTTAGGCTGCGTTTAGTAAATTTCCCAGATGAGTTGCCTAGCATTAATTGCGCTTCTTGATATCTCGCGCCTCCCAGAAAAATATCTTCAAAACCATCACCATTAAAATCAGCTAATACTACAGCTGGTCCTTCTCTTGAAAGTAATTCAGGAATGAGTTTATCTTCATTGTAATCTGAGTACTCATTTTCAATATGTGTATGTGGTAGTAGTGTAACTTTAGACTCTATGGAAGGTGATTTTGGATTCACATTATTTAATCCCTCATGTTCAAATACGATTTCATGTCTCTTATTAATCTCCCTTGGCCCTAGGTTTTGAGTTGTGCCATTTGACCAATTTATCACAACAGAGTCAATTCTTTCATTTATGCCCAGTCCAAAGTGGATATTGTGTGAGCTAGAAGATTGGTATCCACGAGTTGTTGTGTATTCTTTTTCAATAAACCTTTTGTTATAGTAAATTCTTACCTTGGAGTTTTTCACGCTCCTTGAAGTAGATCTTAATAAAAATGATATATAATTATTTACATTGTTATTTGTGTTTTCTAATAGTGAAACTGGGTCATTTATATTATTTACAATGAGGTCTAAGTCACCATCATTATCTAAGTCAGAATATGCTGCACCATTAGAAAAGCTAGGTTTGCTGATTTTTGAATCTTGTAACTTGGTGAATTTTAGATCCTGCTCTTGGCTGAATAATATATTCGGTAGTTTTTCAGCTGGCATCATTTCCATTATTTCATCTAGCTCGGTTTGTGCTATTAATCTCGAGTTGGAAATATTGAGAGTATTTAGGAATTTTATGTAATCTAAATCATTTGGTCGTTTCACAATTCCATTTGTGATGAAAATGTCATTAAAACTATTATTGTCAAAATCTTGTAACAAGACGGACCAGCTCCAATCGGTTGCATAGGTATTATTCATCAAGGCAATATCAATAAATGTATTGTTAGTAGATTGAATTTGAAAATGATTCCTCGCATACTGATCTTCAAATCCAAAGTCTGTTCTAATGTTAAAAACTTCATCTGTATCTTCTCCCCCTGAACGCAATGCAACTTCTTTACTATAAGGCAACATGTCAGTTGTAAATATATCAACTAAACCGTCAGAGTTCATATCGCAAACATCTACACCCATTGAAAATTTAGATGAATGACACATTTTATCTGCTATGGATTCTTTAAATGATTTTTCTTTTGTGTTAATGTAGATGTAATCGTTTTCATGAAAATCATTCGCCACATAAATATCTGTATAACCATCATGATTGAGGTCAGTGCTTATGACGCTAAGGGCATATCCAAGTGGGCTATTAAAGATGCCTACTTGTTCAGTTACATCTACAAATTTATTTTCTTTATCCTTTAATTTGTTCTCATAAAATCGATCACCAGAGAGGGGGTCTTTTTCTTTTCGTTTATCTGCCTTGCCATAGCTGCGCACAGAGTGTATAGAATGGTTAGCAAGGTACATGTCCAAGTCACCATCTCTATCATAATCTAAAAAACATGCTTGTGTAGAATAGCCAGAAAAATCTAATCCGTATTCAACAGATTTTTCAGTAAAGCTCAGATCCTGATTATTTATAAGAAGCAGGTTGTGCACTTTCTCTTTTGATATTGGATCCACCTTGCACACATAAATGTCAAGGAAACCATCTCCATTTATATCATCAAATGAAACTCCAGTAGACCAAGAGTTACTTGTAGGGATACCACTTGAATACGTTATGTCTTTGAACCGTAGATTGCCTTCATTTAAAAATAATTTGTCTTGGCCTTGATTAGAACTTAAATATATATCCTCTAAGCCATCATTGTTAATATCGCCTACACCTACGCCTCCACCATTATAGTAATAGAGATATTCAATTATATTTAATTCTGGGCTAGGGGTAAGCGTGTTTGTAAAGTCTAATCCTGAAGTATTAGAATGGACTGCATTAAAATTTCCAGTAATTCCTTCAGGAGCAGTCTTTTCTGTCTTACAATATGCAAAACAAGAAACCAAAAATATAAATAGGTATATATTTCTACTTTGCATAGATTAGAATCTGAAGGTTTGTAGTGAATCTTTACTGACGCTTACCAAGATAAGATCTTTTATTACGCTCAAATCTCGAATCTCTCCATTGACATGAAAACCTCTTCCGTCATTATGAAAAATAAATTTATTATTTCCAAGGTTTTCTAGGTACAGTCCTTGGTGCCCATCATAGATTCCCATTTCTGGTACTACATTATATAAGTTTCCGCCTAGAATAAGATCTAGATCACCGTCATTATCAAAATCTGCAGATGCGCTTGCATAGCATGTACTAAACTGCACCTCCTTTGGCAACGATACAGATTTGAAATTGAAGCTACCATTATTAATGAGTAGCACCGTTTTGAATTGATTTGCAGTGAGTACCTGTGCTTCTTCTAATTCTTCTGGACTAAATATAGATGTAATGTCAGCATGTTTGAAAGATTCGAAATCAGGGAATTTGCGTTTAAGTTTTTTGATTTGGTCTACTAGATTGTGTCTTAGTGCAAAGGGATAATCCTTCCCATCTTCTGCCTGAAAACTCATAACACCTTCTGGAGTTCCATTCTTATCAAAATCAGAAAAGTAGAGTCTTACAGGTCTTTTTTCTGAAGCTTCAAAACGACTGTTTTCACCTAAGTTTCCTGCAAGAATATCTAAATCTCCATCTTGATCTATATCTATCAGATTGATATCGTTCCACCACCCTTTTAAAGGAATGTCAGCGTCCAGTTCTCGCTTACTAAATTTTCCTTCTTGATTTTCTAATACTGTGATAGCCATAAATTCGCCTACTAGAATCAGATCTGCGTCCTTGTCATTGTCGATGTCTGCAAATACGGCGTCCGTAATCATTCCAATGTTTTCCAAGTCCTTAGTATAAGAATCTGTTTTATCACTAAAATTTCCTGCGCCATCATTTATTAGTAAGTAGCCTGAGCCATTTTCACCAAATTTTCCAATTTTTATTCTTTCACCCACAAAAATATCTTCATCTCCATCCTGATCAATGTCCGCATGGCATACCGCGCCAGAACTTATTTTTGCATTGACACTTGGATATTTAGTAGTTTGTAATGAGAAGTTTGCATTACCATCATTTAGATATATATGATCATAAAGTACTTCAGAAAATTCTGAATGTTCTACGCCACCACTAGAAAAGTAGATGTCTAAATCTTGGTCATTATCTA
Organism: uncultured Saprospiraceae bacterium; assembly: GCA_937967615.1. GTDB lineage: Bacteria > Bacteroidota > Bacteroidia > Chitinophagales > Saprospiraceae > CALCMJ01. The sequence goes on along the minus strand of CALCMJ010000160.1, from coordinate 24,646 downwards.
TATCAAATAGAATACATCTTGTGTGTTCTGCTTCTTTATCTTTTGCAAAATCATTTGTTCCCGATTTTAAAGTAAATGTCCCATCTTTATTTCCTAAATAAATTTGCGTAGTCTGTCCTTTGGCACCTGGTAAAATTATATCTAGGTTATTATCACCATTCAAATCGCCTTGAATTATTTTTGCACCCTCATTACTCCGCATATGATAGATTAGACGTTCGCGATTAAAGTCTACATACTTTTTTTCTTCTTGTAAGTAGGAAATGGTATTATTTTCCTTTGTAAAAATGGCTTCAGCGATCGTGTTATGAGTTGACTTTACTACAGCATCATTTTCGTTAAGGGTCAAAGTTTGGTTAGCTGCAATGTTTTTCAAGCTTGTAAGTTTGCCGGAAGGCCATTCTACTTCTATATCTATTTTTTTTGCATTTGCTATTCCAATATTAGGTCTTGGGTCAATACTAGATTGAAAACCTTTTGCAGGAATATTTTCATAGTAGTATGTATTCTGGCCAGACGTAACTTTTATTTTTGCACCTATGCCAAAACGATTCGATTCTGTACCTTCAAGTTGAATTTTTATGTAATTCGATTCTTGATTTGATAAGCCATTCTCGTAAACAAAACACTGCATGTTTACATTGTTTACAACTAGATCAAGATCACCATCATTGTCTAAATCGCCGTACGCAGAACCATTAGAAAAACTGGGTGTCAATAGTCCACTCGATTTATAATATTCAAAGCGTATTCCATCTACATTTTTATGTGCATGGTTTGCTATTTTATTAGTAGGAATAATGTCAATGAGTTCTTTGTAGTTCACGCCATCTTCACTTATGATGGATTTCATTACAGACTCATTAGAAATGTATTGTAGGTAGTCCTGGTTAGTGAGGTCTTTGTAAATTCCATTAGCAATAAATAGATCTTTTAGTCCATCATTGTCCATATCAAAGAAAAGTGCACCCCAACTCCAATCAGAGGCATCCACTCCTGCATAACGGGATACTTCACTGAAGCTATTATTCCCGTTATTTCTCTGTAATACATTTCTGGTAAATTGATGATGATAACCATTGTTTAAGTTGTAAGTATATCTGTTCCAATCATCAAATGTAGTTACTGTTTTTAAACGTTCGTATTCATAAGGCAGCATATCTGTCACAAAGAGATCAGAATTCCCATCGTTATCAATGTCAGCAGCATCTGCACCCATGGAGGCTGCGCTGATGGAATGCATTTGATCTTCTAAGTCTTCTATAAAACTTCCATCTTTATTATTAATGTAGAGGTAGTCTCTTTCAAAGAAATCATTACTTACAAATATATCTGGCCAATTGTCATTGTTAAAGTCGCTTACAGTTACGCCTAGTCCAAACCCTATTACACTCCCATATATTCCAGCTGACGCACTTACATCGATGAATTTTCCGTTGCGGTTTTCCATAAGTTTGTCACCTCCTAACTCATCCCGATTTGGTCTTTCGTTTTTGCGAAGATTAAAACTTCCGATGGCTGTGTAGGAATTGTTTAATAGATAAACGTCTAGATCTCCATCTTTATCATAGTCAAAAAAGGATGCATGAGTAGAATAGCCTTTGTCATTTAAACCATATTCAGCAGCAGATTCCTCAAATTCTAAATTGCCTTTATTAATAAAAAGTTCATTTTCTTTATTGTCACCTGCAATGTCTCCAGAATTACAAACGTAAATATCTAGAAGGCCATCATTATTTATATCTGCAAAGGATACTCCAGTTGACCACGAACGTGATCCTCCTACACCTGACTTGGCGGTTACATCTTCAAATTGTAAATCTCCCTTATTGATATAGAGTTTGTTTTGTGATTGATTTGAAACAAGATACATGTCAAGTAAATTATCTCCATTTAGATCGCCTAGGGCAACACCACCACCATTATAAAAATTTCTGTACTTATAGACATTGAATTCTTTTGTAGAGTGTAATGTGTTTTCAAAATTAATACCTATTGCTGAGTTGTCTAATAATGTAAATAGCTCATTTTGTGCCAATTCGTTTTTGCAAGAAATTAATGCAAGGCTTATCACTACACTAAGAGGGAACAGGATATGTTTAAATATTTTGAAATTCAATTTCTATAGTTTATGCGAAAGGTCAGTAATTTTCACTGCGATTTTATGATCGTCTATAGGGAACATTAATATTTGTCTATTTCCATCTACTTTCACAAATGCCTTAGTCTTTTCATTTATGTCAATTTCAATAAATGCATTTTTACCATAATCGTTCATGTACTTAGTTTTCATGTAACTGATTAATTTATCTGAATACAATTCTTTATTCCATGGTGCCCAAGCAGTAAAGCCCATTTTCATATCCATACCATACATAATGTCCTTTTTGTCAAACATCCCATAAAATAAAACTTCTACCTTTTTTGTTGAATCTTGTTTTGATATAGGTTCCATATAGAATTTAGCATATTTATTTCCTGAGCCTTGGGATATTTTTTGCTGTTTATTTAAGTCCCAACATTTTGCAAAGAATTCTTTTTTTGACTCACCAATTTTTAAGTCAAAGAGTAATGTGTCATAAGTTACGCCCGTGGCTAGTTCTTGTTTTACTTTTTGCTCATATTCTGAATTACAAGCAAGAAACAGAGATAGTGTGAGTGTATATAAAATAATTTTAAGGTGCATTCTTGTTTATTCTTTTTTATAGTAATATCTGCTTATAGCTGCGTTATTTATACCTACGATGAGATCATTAGAATTGTTGATTTTTAATCTTCTGATTTCACCTTGAATGCCTAAAGGGATTATAGAATATTCATTTTTTGATTTTTGTTTTAAGTACCACCCTGACGAAGCATCTTCTCTTCCAAATTGAGGCTTAATCAAATAATGATTGCCACCTAAAATTAATTCTAGTATTCCATCTTTGTCAAAGTCATGTGCCACGATTGAATGTATGGATGAATATTGAATTTCTGCTGGTAATTGGATAGGCTCAAAACCTGCTGCATTCTGAATATACATCTTACTTTCTAACTCGTGTAAATTTACTACTTTACTCCTATTCAAAATGTCTTTGGGAAATAAATTAATCATAGACGCTTGCGCGTAATCTTTGTAATAAATGAATTTCTTTTTTAAAAAGGGAAACTGAGAAACGAGTTCGTCCATATCATGTACAGGGTAATCCTCTTCTCCAATTTGTTCTGTAAGAATAGCATCTATTCTTCCATTTAGATCAAAGTCATTTAAATATAATTTATTGTTTGTTTTGAGTGTACTATTTGTTCCTTGATTTCCTATAATAATATCGTCTAAACCATCATTATTTAAATCCTGTACAAATATTGTATTATACAAGCCAATTGTATTTTCAAACCCATATTGCTTGCTATGATTTTCGAATCCAGATTCTGTATTGATAAATATTGAGATGGGCATCCATTCTCCTGCGACAATAAGGTCGGGTAGATCATCTTTATTAACATCTATCCAACTTGCGCAGCTGATCATTCCTAAATCATTAAAAATTGGAATATTTACTAGTTCAAAATTTCCGTCTTTTTTGTTTTCAAATAGATATCCAGAACCCGATGTCCCATAATTTGCATTACTAGCACGATCGCCAATAAAGATGTCAGGATAGCCATCGTTATTATAATCTTTTATAGCAATTGCTCCTGTTGCGATTGCTTGTGGGAATTGAATCGAAGAATTCCTTGGTATGAATTTAGCGTTTCCTATGTTCTCGTAAATTATATCATCAAGATCTTTAGTGTAAGAGGAGAAAGAAGTACCTCCATGTGCAACATATAAATCAAGATCACCATCTAAATCCATATCAAAAAATTGACAGTCTATTACTTCAGAATTTGATTCTTTCTCAAAGTCCACTGTATGCGTTGTAAAGTTATTATCTGACGAAAGCAACATTACGGAACTTTGATTCTTACTTCCTCCTATAAAAACATCATCCTTTCCGTCTGAGTTTAAATCTGCTAAAGAAATGGCAGGACCCTGTCGAGTATTCATTTTATGAAGAAGTCGCTCCCTATTGAATTGATTAAAATTGAATGTTTTGTGTTTATGTTGAAGCGTGTCTTTATATAAGAACAAAAGCTGGGAATCTTGTTTATAAGCATTCCTATGTAGCTTATGAATTGAATTCGTTTCTGAAACTGTATGTCCAGTATTGATCGCTAAGTTTTTGTGAGTTGAAGTATTCCCACTTGGCCAAATGATGACAAGACTGTCAATGCTTGTACAATTAGCTAAACCTAAAAGCAATTCGTTAGGAACGCTTGATTGAAAGCCTCTTGATGGAAATTGTTCGCTCATAAACGATTTGTTACAAGCGTATACGATGACTTTTGAACCAATTGCCTTTGTGTTTGAATTGTTTCCCTTTAATCTGAGTTTAATATAACTGTTATTGAATTTTTCTGAAGTGTTTTCATAAATGTGGCTAGGCATATTTACATTATTAATAACAAGATCTAAATCTCCGTCATTATCTAAGTCACCGTATGCACAACCATTACTGAAGCTTGGTTCACTGAATCCCCATTCTTCAGAGGCATCTTCAAAATTAAAATCTCCAATATTCTTATATGCTTTGTTTGTTATAGCTTTTGAAGGCATGCTGTCTATCAAAGTTTTTATTGCATCTCCTCCTTTATCTATAAGTTGTTTTACACGGGTATCATTGGCTATAAAAGCTAGATAGTCTCTGTCTAAAAGATCTTTGTAAATACCGTTCGTTATAATGATGTCTTTATATCCATCATTATTGAAGTCTTGTAATAGACTGGACCATGACCAGTCAGTTGCTTGTACACCTGCTTTTCTTCCTAATTCTACGAATCCAGTGCCACCTAAATTTTTTTGCAACATATTCCTAGGCTGTTGATGTGCATATCCTTTTGATACCGCTAGTGAGTATTTTTTCCATGACTCATAATTGGCTTTTGTTTTTTTTCTTTCTAGACTTGATGGAAGCATTTCAGTAATCATCAGATCAGGTTTCAGATCATTGTCTAGATCTGCAGCATCTGCACCCATAGCACCAAGCGGGAAGGAAGAAAAATATTTTTCACCTTCTTCTGAAAAGCTACCATCTTTGTTATTAATATATAGGTAATCTTTCTCGAAATAATCATTGGAAATATAAATATCAGTCCAATTATCTAAATTGAAATCACTGAGAGTAATGCCTAATCCAAAACCTATTGCACTGGAATATATACCAGCCTCCTTTGTAATATCTACAAAAACACCATTCCTGTTTTCTAAAAATTTATTTCCATCAGGACTAGGAGTGTTTCTACTGTCTTTGACAAAATCAAATCCTCCAATCGCTTTAATAGAATTATTCAGAAGATAGCAATCTAAGTCACCATCTTTATCAAAGTCAAAAAATGCTGATTGTATGGATAGTCCTTTAATATCTAATCCATACTGTCTTGACTGTTCTTCAAACTTTAAATTGCCTTTGTTAATGAAAAGTTCGTTGTATCTTTTTTCTCCTTCTGGTTTTCCAGCTTTGCAAACATAGAGATCTAGAAGTCCATCTCCATTAATGTCAACAAAGTTTGCTCCGCTTGACCAAACATTCTTGCACCCTAGGCCAGTAATTTCTGTAATGTCTTCAAATTTCCAGCCGCCTTTATTTAGGTACATTTTATTTCCAACAATATTGCCAGTTAGATAGACATCAATAAGTCCATCATTATTAATGTCACCTAAGGCAACTCCAGCTCCATTGTAGAAATTCCTATAGGTATAAGGATTAAATTCCTCGGTATATATTAATTCATTTTTGAAATCAATTCCTGTGTCTTTACGTAGTTTAAATAGATGTGAATCTTTCTGGCAAGAGCACAAGCAGAAAAGAGATAGGAGGAGTGTAGTTCTTGTGTAATATTTCCAAGACATGGCAGGTTAAAAGTAAAACAAAAAAGGCTCGCTTCGTAATGAAGCGAGCCTTATAAATTTATTTATTCTTAAGTTTAGTAACCAGGATTTTGTGTAAGTGTCCCGTCACTTGCAGTAATCTGCTCTGAAGGTATAGGGAATATGTTTCTTGACGGATCAGAAGCAGGCTTTTCCCACCAAGTACCATTGTACTCACCAAATCGAATAAGATCTGTTCTTCTTGACGCTTCTTGAAACATCTCTCTTCCTCTTTCTGCTAAGAATTCAGCTGCATCCAAACTTGTATAAGCAGATGCGTTTGCACGTGCTCTAAGTGTGTTGACATCGTCTAGTCCCATGTTCCAGTTTCCAGCGGCTCTTGACATTGCTTCAGCTCTATTCAAGTACATTTCACCTAGTCTTACGATTGTATAATCATTTGACATATCTGGTCTTCCAAATTGTTGGAAAGAAAATTTACCAGGTCTAGCCCCTGCCTCACGTAATGAGTTTGGAGTAAGCTCATTGATTTCTGGAGTGTAATTTAATACTAGATTCCCATCATCAGATGCATAGTCTAGTATTGCAGATCCACCAAAGTCAAGCTGCTCTCCTTGAATAAAACTTGCTTTTTTTCTAGCATCTCCATCATCATAAGAATTATAAAAATCTTCAAGAGTTGCATACCCATTCCATGGTTGACTATCAAGATTCCATGTAAACTGACTTGAATAGTGCAGATTCATTTGAACAAAGTTCATCCCCCCGGCACTCGCTTCATCGTAATTTACTGTGAATATATGTTCAGGATTATTGTCATTGTTAGGAGCAAATACAGCTGCGTATCCTTCTAGCATTTCGGGATCAGTATCTACACCAGCTCTTTTTGCAAGATTTGGAACAGAACATCCAGCACCACAAAGCGCATATCCACCATTATCAATAACATAGGATGCTGCATCTGCTGCTTCTTGCCATCTAGCAGTTCCTGTATACACTTCAGCATTTAAATATACTTTTGAAAGAATACCTAAGGCGCCAAATTGATTTATTAAGTACGGATTGTTATCTGTGCCTAAGGCAGAACCTGATAAGTCCATTGAACTAGAAACCTCTGAAATTCCTAAGGCACCTAATAATTCACTTTCTACAAATTCAAAAACTTCTGCACGAGTTGCTTGCGCAACACCGGTTTGTCCTGGAGTCGTTGTGATAGGAACTCTTCCATAAAGATCCATTAGTCTCCAATAGTAATATGCTCTTAAGGCTCTTGCTTGTGCATTTTGATTAGGGTCTAATGAACCAGCTAATGCTTCATTAACAGTCCCAATAGCACCATAAGTTTGAACCCAAGTTCCATTTAGCATTGCATGCGAAGGAGTATAGGTATGTTGATGAAGGTCAATTAGAATTCCTCCATCAAACCAGTCCCCTCCTTTAGCGCAAATAACCATCTCATCTGATGGAATTTCTTGTACAGAGTAGTACCCACCATGATTCGCAGTACCTGCATTTCTTAAAGAAGAAAATGCTGCTGATAATGGACCACCTGATCCACCTCCACCTCCTGTGTCTATTCCATCAACATTGATTTCAGTAGTTACATCTCCTATTAGATTTTCTTCTAAATCTGTACAGGAGTATGCACCGAATATTGCAATAAATACAATTAAATATTTTGATAAATTTTTCATATTCCGTTTGATTTAAAAATTAAGATTGATTCCAAAAGCAATAGATCTAGAACTGAAGTAATTATTTCTTCTGTCTAACCCTGGAGATAATACATCATAATAGTTAGCATTACTATTACCATTATCAGTAGGACCTCTATCAACCAGTGAAGGCTCAGGATCTGTGCCTGTGTAGCTCGTTAATACAATTGGATTAGTCAATACTAATGAAATTGTTACGTTGTCAAAGTAGTCTCCTGGAAGATCTACATTTTTCCCTATTGTTAAGTTGTCTAATTTGAAAAAATCAGCTTTCTCAACATAGAGCGAACTAAATCTAGCTGTCGTTAAACCTTCTACAGCCAATTCAGTATTTATATAATTGTAAGATGATTGCGTAGAAAGCTGAGGCTCATAAAACGCTCTAAACGTATTTACTAAGCTATGACCAAATGCACCTCTAAAGAATGCATTTAGATTCCATCCTTTGTAAGAGATTTGGTTTGTCCAACCTATTTCAAAATCTGGAGTACCTTTCCCAAGTACTTTAAAATCAACATCATCCTCTAAGGCTTTATCTTGACCAGTTACTAATACACCATCTCCATTTACATCTTCGAAGTCAGGATTTCCTTCTGTTACTCCTACATATACTGGACCCCATATCTGACCAATCTCTTCTCCTTCTTTTACAAGAATTACATTCGTACCATTTTGTCCAGGAGCTCCAAGGTTTGCTCTAGTCTCTTTTTCAATTACATATTCATCCAATATAGTTTTGAATGTATTGAATACAATTCCAGTATTGTAAGTAAAGTCTGAACTTTGAATAACATCATAGTCCAAAGAAAGCTCAAGACCTTTTGTACTCAACTGGCCTGCATTTTCATATCTTCTATCAACTTGGAATTCAACAACATCTACCGTTCGTTCCAAAATGAAATCAGATATTGTTCTTTTGTATATATCTAATGTAGCACCTAATCTACCAGTTCCCAATTCAAAACCAAGATTGTGTTCGCCTTTTTCTTCCCATTTGAGATCAGGATTTGCTGCTCTTGCAAGAGTTGTATTTACTGCACCACTTGCATCATTTGTGATGTTTCTGATTTCTCTTGAGAGGCCACTAAGTGATGGCAATGCTCCAGTCAATCCCCATCCGTAACGTACTTTGAATTTATTTAATGGTCCTATATTCAAGTATTGGTTAAGATCAATACCTACACCAAATGCTGGAAATAATCCCCATTGGTTGTCAACCCCTAGTTTTGATGAACCTTCTCTTCTTAAAGAAGCGTTTACAAAAATCTTATCATCAAAATTTAGATTTGCTCTACCAAAAAATGCAATAATTTTATCGTCTGGCGAAGCATTACTTGCTGCGCCTATAAAGCCTGCATTTTGTAAATCCTGAGCACTTTCAATAATATTTGAGAAATCAAGATCATTATTTGGAAAGTCACCTATAGAAAATGCATTGTCATCATAATTTTCTTGCTGATAACTATATCCACCTGTTAGAGTTAAATTAGATGCTCCAAAAGAAGTTAGATATGTTGCAAATGTCTCATACAGGTTGAATGTTTTACTTTCGTCGTAAAAGCCAGCCAAGCCTTTTCTAGTAGGACTTGATGCGTTTCCTCTAAAATTTGAAGTAGTTGGGTAGTAAGCTCTTTCTTCATAATTATTTGACTGCCTTGCAACTCTTACATTGTAAGTTAGGGCATCAGTGATGGAGTAAGCAAAATTTGCACCGTAATTAAATTCTTGTCTGTCACCATCAAATCGATTTTGCGTAGCAATTGAAACAGGGTTGAAACTATCAAATAGTCCAAGGGTCTCAAAGTAACCGCCAAATTGTGCTGAATTAAAAGGGAATGGAGAATCATCTCCTAAAATAGGTGCTGTTGGATTGTATAGTACAGCATAACGTAACGCCTCTTGAAATCCAATTTGTGATTGTCTTGTTGTATAAGATGTATTAAAATCTATAGACAATTTATCGTTTAATGCTTTTGTGTTCAGATTTAATCTAGTATTAAATTGATCAAAACCAGAATTCAATAAAATCCCTTCAACGTCTCTAACATTTGCAGAGATTCTAAAGCTTGTATTATTAAAACCACCTGAAGCAGATAAACCATGTATGTGGGTTAAACCTGCTCTTGTAACTTCATCTAACCAATCATTTTGACTACCAAGATCAGTTCCTCCAGCTGCTACAAAATCTGTAGCAGACATTACACTAATACCATTTACAGGTGAAGAAGTTGCTATCTGGCCATTGTAGGTCAAACGCGTTTCCTTATTAGCATCTCCTGATTTTGTCGTAACTATAATAACTCCACTAGATCCTCTAGATCCATAGATTGCAGCTGCAGATCCATCTTTAAGAATACTCACTGACTCTATATCATTAGGATCAACATTATTTAAGGATGCACCAATGATTCCATCTATAACAATAAGTGGTTCTACATTCGCACCTACTGTTGAGATTCCTCTCATACGTATTGTACTTACTCCATTAGGATCACCTCCTCTGTTATAAATTTGTAAACCAGCAACTTTTCCTTGCAGTAATTGCGCTGGGTCAGTAATTGCACCTAGATTAAAGTCCTTGGCGTCTAGTTGCGCAACCGCTGAAGTAATTTCTTTTTCATTTTGAGAACCATAGCCTGTGACTACAATTTCATCGAGTAATTGTCCTGCAGAAAGTCCAATATTTAAAAATGATTCATTTCCAATAGCGACAGACTGAGTACTAAACCCAGCATATGAAATTTCAAGTTCTTCAGAACCTGATGGAACACTAAGAGAAAAGTTACCGTCTATGTCTGTAATGGTACCAGTTGAGGTTCCCTTTACTAAAACATTTGCCCCAATAAGTGGCTCGTTAGTTTCGCTGTCGATAATTGTACCGGAAACAGTCCGTTGAGAGTAGATCTCTGAGGATGTAAACAGTAAGGCAACAACTGCAAAAACAACAGTAGTTAATAGTTTTTTCATGTGGCTTTTTAATTTATTAATAATAAAATAAGCATCAGAATCAGCCGATCATGATTCTAATGAGAATTTAAAATACAATTCCTTTTAATATAATATGCCCTCAAATACGAAAATATATGACAAAAGCGTCTTAATCGTTTTCGAAAACGTTTACGACAACACTCAATCCGTAATTTTTTTAAAGCGCTCATAATCAGATAATTATGATTTGGACTTATAATTTAATCTACTATTTTTGCGCTTTTTATCGTAAAATTTCGGTAATCTGTGTTATATCTACCGTATTTCCAATGAAAAAAAGAGCAAAACTTAAAGACATAGCGGAGAGCCTAAATATTTCAATAGCTACCGTTTCTCGTGCTTTAAATGACAAATACGACATCAATGCAGACACAAAAAAGGAAGTCTTACGTGTCGCTGAGGAGATGAATTATAGACCCAACCCAATGGCTGTATCTCTAAGAACAAATAGATACAATGTTATAGGAGTTGTCCTCCCTTCAATAGATCATTACTTTTTCTCCACAGTACTCAAAGGAGTTATGAATAAAGCGCACAAGGCAAACTATTTAGTTATTGTGGGGGAATCAAATCATGATACGAGTAAAGAGAATTCTATTATGGAACAATTTATAAGCCATGGAGTTACAGGAGTAATTATTTCTCCAACAATGAATTCTACTTCTGAAGATCATTTTACAAAATTTCGGAATAAGCGAATTCCCTTTGTTCTTGTAGACAGACCTTTAGTGGACGATAGAGATCCTTTTGTACGGTACGATGATCCCAATGGCGCTTTTTTAGCAGTTGAACATTTAATAGACCAGGGGTATTCCCAAATAGGATGTATTAAAGGCAATGATAAATGTGTTATTTCAAATGCTCGGTTTACGGGGTATTTAAAAGCCTTAGATCAGTATGGTTTGGAAGCATCAGCAAAACATGTAAAAACTTGTATCAATCTGGACTCAAAAAATGATGGTTATCATTTAGGAATGCAGCTGCTTCTTTCTAAGAACAAACCAGATGCAATTTTTACTGTAACTGATGAGGTCGCAGCGGGTGTTTATCTTGCAGCAAAAGAACTTGACATTGACATTCCAAAAGATTTAGGACTTGTGGGTTATAGTAACTCTAAAGTATCAATTCATTTGGCTCCGCAGCTTAGTACGGTGGAACAACCAGGAGTAGAAATGGGTGAAGAAGCCTTTGATTTTTTGCAACAAATTATGCTTGGAAACAATACATTGCTGAAGAGAACCTTTGATGCAAGACTCATTATCAGAGGATCAAGTACGAAGCATGCAAGCTTAAAAAAAGTGACAATAGCTTAATTATGAAATCTCGATTTATACTCCTTTTATCTATACTTTTCTTCTTGGCATGTAAACAAGAAAAATACATTGAAGATCCTGCATTACTAAATGGAGAAATTTTCCACAAGTCTGTGAAAAATCTTACAGATGTTATGATTCATGACATTTTTTCTCCCCCACAGGCAAGTAGAAATTATGCATATCCAGCTATAGCTGCATATGAAACAATACGCTTTTCAGACAAAGAAAATTATAAAAGTTTTGCTGGCAGATTAAGAGACCTTGATCCAATTCCTGAGCCAGATAGTTCTTTAAATATATCATATGCATTCGCAGCTTTTGAAGCGTATAATCAAGTTGCAAAAGCTTTGATTTTTTCAGAGAAAAAACTTACAGATTTTGTGGCTACTATCTACGAAATTGATGCAGTAAAAGCTATACCAAAGCAGGTAAGAAAAAACTCTACAGCATATGGGTATGCAGTAGCACAACACATTTTAGATTGGTTAAATACGGACAATTATAATCAGACACGTTCCTTTCCCAAATTTGCAGTAACTGACGACCCCGGTAGATGGAAACCTACTCCACCAGCTTATATGGATGGCATTGAGCCCCATTGGAACAAAATCAGACCTTTCATTTTAGAGTCAGCTGATCAGTTTAATTCAGGTGGACCTACGCAATTTGATACTGACAAGTCAAGCAAATTTTTTAAAGAACTCATAGAAGTCTATGAAGTTGTAAATAGAGCCAACGAAGAAGAAAAAGAAATTGCAGCGTTCTGGGATTGCAATCCATTTGTTATGAACATTGCTGGTCACTTTATGCATGCAACAAAAAAGATTACACCAGGAGGACATTGGATGGGGATTACTGGAATTGCTTGCAGAAAAGAAAAAGCAAATGCAATGCGTTCTTTAGAAGCATATGCATTAACTGCGATAGGAATCGCTGATGGGTTTATAAGTTGCTGGGATGAAAAATACAATAGTAATCTTGTCAGGCCAGAAACGGTGATCAATGAATTACTCGATGAAGAATGGATTCCATTATTACAGACGCCTCCTTTTCCTGAACATACGAGTGGGCATTCCGTCATTTCAACAGCAGCTGCCACCATCTTAACATCACTGTTTGGTAACAAGTTTTCATATGCTGATGATGTAGAATTAGAATACGGACTACCCATACGTAACTTCAATTCATTTCTTGAGGCTTCAGCTGAGGCGGCAGTTTCACGCCTTTATGGCGGTATCCATTATAGGCCAGCTATTGAAATAGGAGTAGAGCAGGGTAGAAAGGTGGGGGAATATGTGGTTGAAAACCTGATAGAATCTAAATAAGCGGAATTAGCCCTTTTATCAGCATTTTATGCGTCTTTTAGGATTTTGTGGATTAAAAAGCAGATTAGCAGTTTGTTATGTATTGTTAATTTTATATGTTTCCAATACAAAGACTTACTTTTGGGCGTTTTAAACGTTTAAAACTTTATTTAAAGCCAGGAAATAAGAAGGATTATTGGCATAGTTATTGAACCACAGTAACTAACACATTAAAAATATTTGTAATGTGTATTTGACAATAATCCCAATTTGAGTATATGTTCATTTTTTTTGAACATGTATGAAATGAATGCGTTTCCCAAGAACGACATTCCATTAACTGATTTTAATTTTTTATACCATGAACAAGCTAATGCACTCAACAGCAATTAGATATTTTTTGGTGTGCTTTTGTTTATCTTTATCCCAGATAGTATTTGCGCACGATTCTTTTGTAGAATCAGAGTCGAACGATGAGAATCTCAGCGAAGAGACGCAGTTTATTAAAGACCGTCTTAATAATATGTCATCTGTAATAGATCTTAGATATACAGATTACGTCGCTAAAAAAATAAAAAACTATACAGTAAGAGGGAAGCATGAATCTGAAAAGCTTTTAGCGAGATACTCTATGTATGCTGCTACAATCGAAAATTCTATTTATGCTAGAAATCTTCCAGACATTTTAAAGTTCATCCCTATTATTGAATCTGAACTTAAGCCAAATGCTAGGTCACGTTCAGGCGCTTTAGGAATGTGGCAGTTTATGAAAGGGACAGCAAAAAATTACGGTCTCGTCATCAATAGTACGGTTGATGAAAGAATGGATTCAGAGCGATCAACAGAAGCGGCGTTAGACTATCTCACTTATCTCTATAAAAGATTTGGTGATTGGTCACTTGCGATAGCTGCATATAACTGTGGACCTGGAAACATGAACAAAGCGATTAAAAAAGCAGGTGGAAGCAGAGACTTTTGGGTAGTGTCTAAGTATTTAAAAAAAGAAACTCAGAACTACATTCCAAAATTAATAGCAGCAAAATACCTTATGAATTATTATCATGCTTATGATATAGTTCCTAACTATTCTGAAGAGTTATACTTCAGCACAAGTGCGACCAAGGTCCATAACAAGATTGAATTGAATGATATAGCAAATGCGCTAGATCTTGAATTAGAGATATTGAAGAAAATGAATGCACACTTTAAGAAAACATATATCCCTAAAAATGAGAAAGGGTTTAATGTGATTTTACCTTCAGAAAGTTTGCATGATTTTTACACAAATTTTCAACCTTACAAGATACGTCCAGAAGAATATCTTGCAGCAACACCTGTTGTAAAGGAAGAACCAATTGTAAAACGTGCCAAGATTCATACTGCTAGAATGTTGGAACGGATTAAAATCGTAAAAATTGAATCTATAAAAGATGATATTGCTTACAATTCCGTAAGTGAATAAAGATAAAACAAGACGGGGATCTAGAAAGGTTTAGGATCAATTTCTTAAATCCGAAAGATTCCTTTTTTTTATTCTCACTTAGCCTACTCGTTTGTATGTTCTAAGTCCGTATATTAGTTGAGTTAAAAGAGAAATTATTATACTTCAAAAACTATATACGACCCTAGTTATTTTATGTGCGATGTGTCTTCTTACGTCATGTAATGATGAAAAGACTTCAAGATCTTCGCAAAATGATCAACAAGTAAATAGCTCTTTCCAGGTTTTTTCTAAACTGAAATCATCGCAGACGGGATTGGAATTTAGAAATGATATCAAAGAAAGCAAGCAGCTCAATTACCTAAATTTTTTATACGCATATAATGGAGCTGGCGTCGCAGCAGGAGACATAGATGGCGATGGCCTAGAAGATCTATTTTTTACATCTAATCAAGGCAATCCTAAGTTGTACAAAAACTTAGGAAATTTAAACTTTAAAGATATAAGTGAATCTGCTGGGATACTCCCCAATAAAGGATGGCAAACAGGCTGTTCCATCGTAGATGTAAACGGAGATGGTCTTTTAGATATTTATGTGTGTTATTCTGGTCCAGAAGGATTCTCAAAAGAAGACCAGCTTTACATTAATCAGGGAAAGGCAGAATTCAAAGAAGAGGCAGAGTTATATGGCTTGAACTTAAATACGAATACCACCCAAACGAGTTTTTTTGATTATGATCTCGATGGGGACTTAGATGCGTATGTAGTTACTCATCCTTCTGGATTCCCAAAACGATATGACAATGACAACACAAACGAAAGGCCAAAGACCTTGCTACTTTCAGATAGGTTACTAGAGAACAAAGACAATAAATTCATAGATGTTACCAAGCAAGCAGGAGTACTTAATTATGCTTACGGTCTTAATGCTTCTATTTCTGATATAAACAATGATGGCTACCCAGACATTTATGTGACTTCTGATTTTGGAGAACCTGACTTCTTATACTTGAATAAAAAGAATGGTAGCTTTTCTAATGAGATACTTGCTAGACTATCTCAAATCTCCCAATACAGCATGGGCTCTGATATTGCAGATATAAACAATGATGGATTTAAAGACATTATAACTGTAGATATGTCTCCTGAGGATAATTATCGACATAAGATGATGATGGGTGCAATGACAGAGGACAATTTCCGACGATCTGTAGAAGCTGGTAATCATTATCAATACATGTATAATACACTCCAATTAAATAATGGGAATGCACATTTTTCAAATATTGCAATGATGACAGGAATAGCATCTACAGATTGGAGTTGGAGTCCTTTAATTGCAGATTTTGATAATGATGGTAGGCAAGACATTTCAATCACGAATGGTGTAAAGCGCGATGTCTTAGATAATGATTTTCGTTTTAGAATAACGGAGAAAACTAATCAGAAGCCTGGAGATCGAGTAAACATAAATGTATTTGAGGCATTGGAAACGTACACATCTACAAAGCTATCAAATTATATATATAGGAATAATGGTGACTTTAGTTTTAACCAAGTATCAAAAGATTGGGGCCTAAATGATCCCAGCTTTTCTAATGGATCAGCGGCAGTTGATCTGGATAACGATGGAGACCTTGAACTGGTCATAAATAATGTAGATGACGAAGTTTTTCTATATAAAAACAATGCACAAGAATCATCAGGGAATTCCTACCTCAAAATCTTTTTAAAAGGGCAGGAGAAAAACATTTTTGGGATTGGTGCATCCGTGGAGTTAACTACACAAAAGTCGACTCAACTTAAAGAACTTAGTTCCAACAGAGGATACTTATCTTCATCAGGTCATGCAATTTTATTTGGTATTGAAAAGGGAGATTCTGTTCAAAGTCTAATTGTGAAGTGGCCTTCAGGGAAAGAAGAGAAGCTTAAGGACATAGGAGAAAATAAAACCATTATTCTTCATGAGCGGAATGCTGAACTCAAAAAGAAATTAAAAGGTTTAGAAAAGTCAGTGTTTGCAGAAGAGAAAGAAAGGGGTTTAAATTTTATTCACAAGGAAGTTCCATTTAATGACATGCAAAGAGAGATATTGATTCCGCATAAACTTTCTAGTAATGGTCCATGTATTGCAGTTGCAGATGTTAATTCTGACGGTTTTGAAGATGTCTTTGTGGGAGGAGGAGCTGGTCAGGCATCCTCCTTGTATCTCCAAGATAAAAATGGAAAGTTTTTACCAAAATCGCAGAGTGCATTTTTAGTAGATAAAATGCATGAGGATGTAAGCGCTGTGTTTTTTGATGTGGATGGTGACCTGGATAAAGATCTGTACATAGTAAGTGGGAGCAATGAGAAGAAATTAAATGATCATTTCTATGTGGATAGATTATACCTGAATAATGGGAAAGGAGAATTTAAGAAAGACAAAACTAAAATTCCTGAAATAAGAACAAGTGGTTCAGTGGTATTGGCTGAAGATTTTGACAGAGATAATGACATTGATTTGTTTATTGGGTCTAGATCTATTCCGGGGCACTATGGCTTATCTGCTAGTAGTATATTTCTTGAAAATGATAATGGAGTTTTAAAAGATAAGACAGAACAAATTGCTCCAGTACTAAAAGAGATTGGTATGGTGACAGATGGGGAATGGGTGGATATCAATGGAGATAATTTTAAGGACTTCATATTAGTGGGGGAGTGGATGCCAATAACTATTCTTGAATACCAAGATGGGAAATACATTAACAAAACTGGGGAGTATAATTTGGATAAGACAACAGGTTGGTGGAACTCCATAGAAACGAAAGATCTAGATAAAGATGGAGATTTAGATTTTGTACTAGGGAATTTAGGGCTTAATTATAAATATAAAGCTTCGGAGAAAGAACCGTTTGAGCTATATACACATGATTTTGATAAGAATGGAACATATGATATTGTACTGAGTTATTATCAGGAAGGCCAAGCTTTTCCTGTAAGAGGTAGAAACTGTACTATGCAGCAAATGCCAAATATTCAAAATAAATTCCCAAATTATGCAACGTTTGCGGCTTCAAATACCATAGATATATATGGGGAGGGTCTGAAAGAAGCAAATCATAAAACAGCAATGGAGTTCAGATCAGTAGTTCTTAGGAATAAAGGATCTAAGGATTTTGAGTTAATTTCACTTCCTAAAGAAGCTCAGATGTCCTCAGTAAACAGTATCCTGATTGAAGATGTGACTAAAGATGGAAATTTTGATTTAGTGCTGGGAGGAAACCTGTATCATTCAGAAGCTGAAACGCCAAGGGCAGATGGAAGTTTTGGAACTGTCTTAGTAGGAGATGGGGATTTAAATTTTAAAGGAATCTCTCAAAAGAAGAGCAATTTCTTTATTAAGGGACAGGTCCATGCATTTGAAATGATAAAGCTAAACAGTAAAAGAGCTTTTATTGTCGGCTTAAACAATCATAAGTTAAAGATATTTTCGTTTTGAAATAGATTATGAGATACCAACTATTATTTTTTATATGCTTTAGTATTCAATTGGGTTTTGGACAAACACCTGATCCATGTGGTGCAAATCCCCAAATGACTTCCACGTGTGCATCGGCCTGTGTGATTTGTGATATTGATGGCTTTACGGGTAGGAATGACCTTACTGCAGCTGGTCAGGCTTTTGCTGGCTGTGGTCCTCAAAATGATGATGATCCTAATTGTTTTTGTACGACCCAGTTTAATAATATGCAATACATTGCGTTTATCGCAGGGAGTACAAGTTTGACTATACGCGTTGATGTTGATAATTGCGATGGTCTTGGAAGTCTGGAATTAGGGTTCTTTAGGACTGATGATTGTGTGAATTTTGAGAGAATTACTTTTTGCAATACACAAGTTCCGTCAGGACAAAGTGAAACGTTTTTAACAGGAGATATAGATGGCGATGGTATTGCTGAATTTCCAGATCCTTTAACCATAGGACAGCATTACTATTTGATAATGGATGGGTCTGGAGGCTCAAATTGTGACTGGACATTCACCGTTTTGGAAGGCACAACAGAGGTATTGCCATTAACAACTTCTGGAGATATAACTGTTACTCAAGATCCGTGTACAGACGCTCCTATAAGTCTTACAACTACTGGTGAAGTAGGAGCTGCATTGTTTTTTTGGACTTTGGATGGAAATTCAATACCGGGAATTACTCAAACAACAGAAATAAATATTCCTAATCCAGGAACATATGAAGTTTGTGTGACAGCTGCAAATGTTTGCGATGAAGCACCACCAAGTTGCACGACAATAACTGTGCGTGAGGTAGGATCAACATCATTTAATGAGAGGCTGTGTGATGGCGAATGTCTGGAAGTGAATGGAAACCAATATTGCAACACAGGAACATTTCAAGAAGTGATCACGTTACCAAATGGTTGCGACAGTATCATTGACATAGAGATCTTAGTTTTGCCACAGGCACTTGCGAATTTGGATGTGTGGATCTGTAATGTAGATACCTTTTTTATAGGTACTAGTCCTTATACAGACACGGGTTCATTTACAGAAACTATTTTAACTGCAGACGATTGTGACAGTCTTGTGAATTTGGAATTATTAGTTATAGAATGTGAAATTGTGGGTATTGCAGAAGAGATTCCTGTCATTTGTAATGGAACAGCTACGGGTACTTTAATATTCTCAGTGGATCAAGGAACACCTCCATTGACTTATACCTACACGAACATTGAAGAAACAAGTATTACTGGTACGGGGATGACAAATCTTCTTATTGATAATGAAATCCCGGGTATACCAGTGGGAGTTTATCGTATATACATAACAGATAACTTTGGAAATGACGCCGTCGTTATCCAAGAGATAACTGAGCCAACAGAAATGGAGATAGATTTAATTGTTTCTGATTATGGTGGATTTAATGTTTCCTGTGCGTTGGATGAAGGCGACTTAGATGAAAATGGTACCCTGGAAGCAATCGTAAACGGTGGAGTTCCACCTTATAGCTATCAGTGGACGAATGGTCAACAGAGCCAAATGGCAACGGGTTTGTCCGCTCAAAATTATTCTGTCATAGCTACAGATGCGGTTGGATGCCCTATAGAAGCAAACTTTACATTGGTACCACCCCCATCTATTGTTCCTGATATAGATTTTATTGATCCAAATTGTGATGGATTTGATACTGGAATAATTGAAGTACTAAATGTTTCAGGTGGTACACCAGGGTATGAGTATTCACTGAGTCCAAGCAATTTCAGTTCAGATTCTCTTTTTTCTGGATTGCTTGAAGGGAGCTACTCTCTCTATATTCAAGATGCAAATGGCTGTGTGGTATTTTTTGAAGAAGAAATTACGGCCCCTCAAATTCCAATAATTACGTTTGGTGATGATTTGGAATTATGCTTAGGGGATAGCATTGTAATTCAGCCAGGAATTAATGATATAGACATAAAGCAAATAATCTGGACAGAGCAGCAATTTTTAAATTGCGATACTTGCTTCTACCCAGTAGCTACTCCAGTAAATACAACTCAATTTGATTTAACTATTATCTCTGAGGATGATTGTTCAGATACAAATTCAATTCGCATAAATCTTATTAAGAATAGGAAATTTTATGTACCCAATATTTTCTCTCCTAATAATGATGGTATGAATGATAGATTTACCGTTTATGGTTCTAAGGAGGTAGAGCAAATAGAAAACTTGAGTATTTATGACAGATGGGGGAATCTTGTATTTAATGAGGACAATCTAGTGCCAGGAGATGAACAATCAGGGTGGGATGGGAAATTAAAAGACAAGCAGTTAAATCCAGGAGTATATGTCTGGTATGCTGAAATAGAATTTAAAGATTCTGAAGTTTTTACCCACACAGGGAGTATCACATTAGCGAGATAGTCAACTGGTAAGCAAAATTAATAATCAGAATAAAATTTGCGTGCACAATGAGCCTAGATTGGGAATTACTAAAGGACGAGTTAAAATTTACCACAGCACGTTCTGGAGGTAGTGGCGGGCAGCATGTAAATAAGGTAGAAACGAAAGTGATACTAAAATTTGATATTCCGCAATCTGCAGTACTCAATGAAGAGCAAAAAGCACTTATCTTGACTAAGCTTGAGAATAAAATTGATAAACAGGAAGTCTTATCTATATACAATCAGGAGACACGATCGCAGAAAAAGAATAAAGAACGATTGATTGAAAATTTTATTGAACTTATCAATGAAGCAATTAAGAAAGAAAAACCAAGAAAGAAGACTAAGGTTCCCAAAGTTATAAAAGAGAAGATTTTAAGAGACAAGAAGCAAAGAAGTGCACTAAAAAAGAGTAGAGGAAAACCAAATCCTCCTTCTGATTAGTCTCAATTTTTGGTATTTTAGGAGAATTGATATGATAACACGAGTCGCTACAATTCTTCTATTTTGCCTTTCATCAAGTTGTCTCTTAAAAGGACAGACCATCTCGCCGCGCATAGCAAATTATAAGATTCAAGTAGAATTAGACGTAGATCAAAAAACGCTCAAAGGCTCCCAAAAGATTATTTGGCAAAATATATCCACAGATACTATCAAAGAGCTAAGATTCCATTTATACTACAATGCATTTAAAAATGACCAGAGTACGTTTTTGAAAAATGGAGGAAGGGATGGGTTTTTGTCCAATTCCGAGTTTGGATGGACTGAAGTGTTTTCCTTTATTGACTCAGATGATACTCAGCTAGTGGGCAATAGTTATTATGACCCAGTTGACGATGGGAATGTCAAAGATCAAACAGTCTTGGTAATTCCATTAGCTAGTCCCATTATGCCTTTAGGCTTAGGGGAATTTGAAATGGAATGGAAAGCGAAGATTCCCAAGATCATGGTGCGCACAGGTTATAATAAGGACTTCTACTTTTTCGCACAGTGGTTTCCAAAATTGGGGGTATATGAACCTGCAGGAATGCGTTATGCAACAAAAGGCCAGTGGAATTGTCATCAGTATCATTCTTCAGGTGAGTACTATTCGGACTTTGGGAATTATAATGTAAGCATGACTCTCCCAAGAAATTTCATAGTTGCATCCTCCGGAGATCTACTTTCTAAAAGAGATGAGGGAGAAATGACTGTTTGGAATTTTAGCGTAGAAGATGTCATTGATTTTACTTGGTCATGTAGCCCGCATTTTGTTTCTGAACAGCGGGTGCACAATGGGGTTAAATTGAAATACTATTCTTATCCTTATAAAACCCACTTTGCAGATAGGTACTTTAATACTCTAAGTTTTACCATGGATTATCTCAATGATCATCTAGGTCCTTATCCTTACCCAACTCTGAGTATTGTAGATGCCCCTTTACATGGGATTTTTTGTGGAGGAATGGAATATCCTACTTTGATTTCTTCAATCAGTTTTTGTTTTCTGCCAAAGGGCGTTCGTGTAGCAGAGACTCTAATTGCACATGAATATATTCATCAATACTTTATGCAACTTATTGCCACAAATGAGACTGAAGAGCCCTGGATGGATGAGGGGATTACAACGTATTATGAAGGAAGAATCATGGATGCACTCTATGAAGGAAATAGGGCGTCTATTGATGTGCTTGGATTTAAAGTAGGAAATGCAGAATTCAATCGAACAGAATTTTTTGGGAGCTCAAATATTAAGATTGCGCCCAATACAAGGAAGAGCTGGGAATTTGAAGATGGAGGGTATAGTAGTATTTCATATAATAAAACAGCGATATGGTTAAAGACTCTTGAAGGCTTGTTAGGCATTGAGAAAATGGATGAAATAATGAAAGAGTATTTCTTAAGGTGGAAATTCAAACATCCTTGTAAAAATGATTTTGTTGATATAGTAAATGAAATTAGTGGTACAGACATGCATTGGTTTTTTGATCAGGTCCTTGAAGATGTTCTTGTGTGTGATTATGCTGTGGATTATGCTTGGTCAGTGGAAAACGAAGAGACAGGAACTTATTACTCAAGTGTTATTGTACATAGACTTGGAGAAATGAAAATTCCGGTGGAAGTCCGCATGTCTTTTGAAGATGGTTCGCAGCGATTGGAAGAGTGGGATGGTGAAGCTCCTTCCTTTCGGTTTAGTTGTAATGAGAACAGCAAGTTAGTGTCAGCGGAGATTGATCCCGATAGAAAAATATATATCGACAAAAATTTCATAAACAATTCTTACTCGATAAAAAAGTCAAAAAGTATTAAACATTATTTTAATAGATTTTTAATGAATACCCAACAAGCATTGGAGGCTTTTAATTTTATTATTTAGCGATGGGGAAGGTGATGCAAGCTTTTCTGAAAGGTTTTAGTACAGTGCTAAACTCAAAACGTATTTGGTTCTTCCAATATGCGATGAATTTATTATTTGCATTATTTATTGCGTATCCATTATCAAAATTACTTAGTAAAGTTGCCGGAAATTCATTAACAATTGATCAGGCGATAGGGAATTTTAATTACACAATTATTAACGATTTTCTTCAAAATTATGGTCTAGGTATTGAAGCAATCAAAAGTCAAAGTGTAATTGTTTTTATAATATATTTTTGTCTTTTGGTTTTTTTTAATGCAGGAATTATTCATGTTGCTCAACGTTTTCCAGGGGCATATAAATTTAGAGATTTTTTAGCTGGAGGTGCAGAGTATTTTTGGCGCTTTCTTAGGCTGAGTATTTACTTTCTAATTATTTATCTTCTGTTAATATTTTTAGCATTCAAAATTGTTACCATAGAAGGATTATCTCCGTTCAAACTAGAAAACGAACTAGGATTGATTTCACGAGCTAGGATTGTAATTGTGATTTTGCTTATTTTGTTTTTTATCCTTAATGCCATTAGCGATATTATTAAAGTTTTTATAACCCGTTCTAGAGATACTTATATAACTAGATCCATTGTTATGGGGATGTCTTTTTTTAAAAAGCATTTTCTAAAATTTGTTTCATTGGCATTATTGCAATTAGGTTTACTCTTACTGATTACAGGTTCATATTTAATTTTTAGGAAATTTTCAAATGGGAGCCCAAATTGGTTCTTCTTAGTTTTTCTAATAGGCCAGTTCTTTATCATGTTTAGGATAGGACTAAGAATATGGAGATTATCTAGTGTTTATCAACTCATTCTCAGAGTATAAAGCAGAATTCGTTTGTTCATTTACATTCTATACTTAGTTATAAGTTGTTAATGAGCTTATAATTGGCTTAATTTTCTGAGCTTTTGTGAACTATTAATTGCTATTTTTGGGGTTTATTAGATTAAAGTTGATTGTCTAGGAATGAGTTTAAGATTAACAATACTGCTGTTCTTATTAATGAGCGTTGTTTCCACTTGCATAGGGCAGATGAACTATGTGGATGGAGATCATGCATTCGTGGTAAAGAAACTTGTGGGAGAAATTACACTTGATGGAGTATTAGATGAAGAAGGCTGGAACACGTCATCCAAACTAAAAGACTTTTCCCAATATGCTCCTAGTAATGAGGTCCGGGCACATGGACAAACAGAGGTTTTTCTTGCGTACGATGATGACAACCTATATCTAGCAGTACGGTGTTATTCAAAAGCTGGTGACTTTACGAGTACTACACTAAAGAGGGATTATGGGTTCATGAATAATGACAACATGACCTTTCTTTTTGACACGTACAATGATGCGACTAATGCCTTTGTATTTGGAATCAATCCTTTTGGTGCAAGAAGAGAGGCATTAATTTCAGAAGGTGGAAGAAATAGAGGAGCATTTGATGATTCATGGGATAACAAATGGACGGGAGAAGCAAAGCAATTTGAAGATCATTGGTCTGCTGAAATGATAATTCCTTTTAAAGCAATTCGATTTAAAGAAGGAACCAGTAATTGGAGATTTAATACTTACAGGAACGATTCGCAGCATGGAGAAATAAGTTCTTGGATGAATATTCCTCAGAATAGAATCTTAATGGATCTTTCCTATATGTCTGAG
>CALCMJ010000159.1 GCA_937967615.1 uncultured Saprospiraceae bacterium | reverse complement strand
CCCCTATCTCACCAATTTTATCGCCATTTCTTGGGCTTGCTTTAACAGCTAACATCTCTCCATTATATACAATTTGGTTTGTATAATGTTCACTCATATAAATTACATTACTTTCAGATTCATTAGAGTGTAAATACAAAGTTAACACAGCAATAAATCCTTCTTCAACTTCTAGATAACTAATAGTATTAATAAAAAAGTCTGAAGTAGATACATCTAAGGAATTGGCCACATTCATAGTCAAATCTTCCAAAGTTTCGGCAACAACTACTCCATTTGGAGCAACTATATTTTCAGTAGATTTTTCCTTATTACAAGCTGAAAATACTGAGACAATAATCATTAATACCAAAGATAATTTTGTTAATGTTTTCATTTTAAATTATTTAATTTTAATTACAAAATTGTTATTCTCAAAATGAGAAGTTTTATGTAGTCTTAATTACCTCCTCCGACAAAAGGTTACCTATTTCAGCAATTAGCATAGAAATTAATTAATTTTACTTGAGAGAAACACAATTAGAGCAAGATTGAACGAAGCATCATCATACTATATCAAGGAAAAGGAACTTGTAGATGGCATAATCACTCAGCAAACAAAAGCATTTGAAAGCCTATATTTAAAAAACCAAGCTTCTATCAGCAATATGATTCTCGCTAATAGCGGAAAGCATGAAGATGCAGAAGATGTCCTCCAAGAAGCTGTCCTTATCTTATTTAAGAATTTTTCCAAACCAGATTTCGAACTTAGATCAACTGTCAGCACCTATCTGTTCTCTATTTCAAGAAAGATTTGGCTTAGAAAACTTAAATCAAACTCAAAAAAAAGGGTAACCTCTTTAGATAAACTGCAATTAAGTACAAAGGATGATTTTGACGAAAAGGAACTAGAAATATCAAGAAAAAGACTTTACAGAAAAACATTCGAAAAACTAGACAAAGATTGCAGAGAAGTGCTTCGCTTATTTTTTAATAAGCACAGTATGCAAGAAATTGCTCAGCAACTTAACTATGGAAGCATTTCTTATGCCAAAAAGAAAAAATTTATGTGTAAGAAGAAGTTGATTGCATTGATTAAATCAGATCCTTTTTATAAAGAATTAAGCACATGAAAGATTCTAAGCAAGAATTTATAGAAAGTTATTTAAATGGTGAATTGAACAGAAAGGAGCAATCCGAATTTGAAAAACTTCTGGAATCAGATCCTAAGTTTCGTGAAGACTTTATATTGAGCAAAGAGCTTCATGAGGCAATGACCGACAATGATGCTGTTGAGGTAGAACAGATAATGGAGAAAATCATTAAAAAGCATAAAAAAGTGCCTCTTTCGACTGGAAAAAAATGGAAATTTGGGCTTCTATTCCTGGTGGCATTGGGACTGCTCTGCTTAATCTATCTACTAACAATTAACAACACAGAACCAGCAGCTAAGAGTCTTTATGCCAGCTATTACGAACCCTACGCTGCATATGGAATTAATAGAGAGCTACATGAAAATAAAGCAGACTTAGCCTTGCTTGCCTATGCTGAAAAGAATTATAAAGGTGCTGCTGTACTTTATGAAGAACTGCAATCAAAGACACAGAAAGATGCATTCTATTATGCGATGACACTTATGGCTAGTGGTAAGATGGAAGATGCCATTTCTGCTTTTCAAGTAACTAAAAATGATAGTGACTGGCGTGCGCAATCTCTATGGTACCAAAGTCTGGCTCTCCTAAATTTAGATAAGACAAATGAAGCAAAAGAAAAGCTGGGAATACTAAGAAATGAGGAAGGTCCTTATAGCGTAAAAGCGGATCAATTACTAAAAGATTTGCGCAAGTAGAGAAAAGCAAATAAGCTTAACAAAACTATCCCTATTGTACTCAAGACAAGGGACATCTTAGGGTTCATTTTTTCCCTTCTAGGATTATACTGTTCTATGAAAGTCCAACCTGACCAAAACTTTGGATGCGCTGTAAAATTATCAGCCTTTGAGAGGAAGTTTAATTTTGCGGCACGTAATGCTTCAGGTCCATTTTTAGATTGTTTATAATTAGAATAAAATGATTGCATCATTGAAGCACTCACTTGATCATCAGCCTTCCATATTGAACACAATACGTTTCTGGCACCAGCTATCATAAAATTTCTGGCAATGCTAAAACTACCCTCTCCGCTTACAATTTCACCGGTACCAGTTTCACAAGCACTTAAAACAAGGAGGCCACAATCTAGCTCCAAATCTTTTATTTCAAAATCATACAATTCACTGGCACCATCTTCGTCGTCAGCAAACAATATATAACTATCCTCATCACTTGACAATGCATGTGTAGCATGTGCTGCAATATGAATGACATTATGCAATGGTGCAAACTTTATGAAATTAGATTTTATAGCCGCTTCGTCAAAAAGTGATTTTACTTTGAAATGATTATTAATACTTTCAACTTCTTGAACGTTATTAATTAGTTTTAAACTTCCTTTATATTCTGGTGCTATTGCTAAAACAGAAGTGTTCTTTCGTATCTTTTTTGAAATGATTTCTTTCAAGCTATTTACATATCTAAACCTGTGTTCATTTATTAGAAATGGCCAACTTCTCATATTTGAAATATTCTCTGGAAGAGCATCTAACAAGGCTTCAAAAGGAATTACACTTAAAGGCCCATCTACAACTATCCAAATATCACCTTCCTTATTTAATGGAAAAGGAAAAAAATTCTCTTTAATGCTAAAGGAAAGATTCGCAAATTCTTTGTTGTTTAGATTTGAATCATTTGACAAAGAAGCATGTAGAGCATCGATATCTTCAATAAATCCTTTAGAATATTCAGTCCTATACAACTCTAAATTTTCTCCTATTTTATTAAAAGCAAAGAGATAATCAGGTCCACTAAAAAATTCTACAATCTGTACTTCGTCTAAATGCTCTGAAGCTCTCATTTTATAATTAGAACCTAAATAACTACTGAACCTATATTCATTTGATTCTAGTTGTGTATCCAAATATTCTATATCAAGATTTAAAGACAGTAACTCTTCCGTTAATACATCTACTAAATCCCTATTCTCATCATGTCTATATTCTCTAAGTTTTACTTGTAAAGCATTTTTACTTTGAATATACTTTCTTTTTTGTGTTAATAATGAGTCATTTAGATTTGATGCGGTCAATTCTAAATTGCGTTCAAACAAGTCTTGAAAAAACAATATAGATTTTCCACGTTCTGAAACTTCAAATGCCTTTTGTACATAGCTTTGTTCTCCCTGATTTAATGCCTTTTCGTAATACCAGTTTATTATAAATTGAAATATTTCTTTGGTTCTGTTTTTGTGGTATATTTTTGATTCTTGGGAGTTTATTTCAAACATTCCAGTCTCAGATAGTGATAATAAAAGATCAAAAGTGTGTTCATCTTGCCATTTACCCAATTGAATAATTTTAAACAAAATATCCAATGCCATAAGCTTATTAGAAAAAGAATTAACATCAAGGTGTTCTCTACTTTGATGTGGAATTTTATTGTAATTCAAAGTCTCTAAGCCTTTGACATAAAAATTAAGTGATGAGTCTATACTTGACCTATGGATATCTCCTGCTTTCTCAAAATATGACGAAAGGATGGCTGCATTGGATCTTCCAGACATATGTGATTCTATGCCAATAAGAGCTTTGGATATCTTTTCTTTTCCCAATTCTATTTTCCCATTGGCTTCATAGATTAATGCTTCAGTATAATGAAAGCGATAATCAGGAAACTCAGTTGGCTTAATTAATCTTGCACGTTCTAAATTCAAAGTTGCTAATTCAAACTCTTCTCTTTGTAATAAAACTTCAGACAGATGGAGTAAAGATTTAAGTTTAGACTTTTTCTCACTTTGTGTTAAATGACCAGATAAGAGTCCAATTGATTTATCAAAATACTCTTGAGATTTTAGGTATTGTCTGTTTCGAAAATAAGACCGAGCGATAGCAGCTAGACCATCTGACTTTAAAACTCGTTTCGAATTTTTAAACTGTTTAATTTTTTTAAGATCCAACTTATGATACTCTATTGCTTTTGAAAAATCCCCTAGTCTTGAATATGCTATTGCGATGTTGTTTAGCAATGGTGTTTGTGGGTCTTCAAGTCCACACTTGGTTTCCAAATGTAAAGCTGATAAATACGTACTAATACAATCAGCATAATTCCCTTTTTTCTCTTGGTTAGTTCCTATACAATTTAGAGTCAAAATACTCAAATCAGAACATTCGGGAATATGGGGGTACAATAAAATTAAGCTATCAATATAACCAGAAGCCTTAGCAAAATTTTCAGTAATCGAAAATTCGAAAAAATACAAGGAAACAAAAACCCAACTTTTAGTAATGGGATACTCTGTTGAATTAAATGCTTTACGCTTGTTTTCTAAAAAATCAAGATATGGTTTAGGATTACCTGAATCATCAAATTCATCATAGGCATATTGAATCTCCTGAACAAGTTGTTCAGACAATTCTATATCAGTTTGACCTATTATAGGTATGCTGATAAAAAGCAGGAATAGACCTATAAAAAAATTCATTAACTATTTTAAATAATGGTCTTGACTACCCAAGACCATTATTTCAATTTAATTTTATCGTACTATAAATTGTAATTGTATTGTTGGATTACCTGGTTCAATAATGAAATATGTTCCTGCTTCATTTAATTGTATCTCTACATTTTTAAACTCTGCTCCGATCTCAAATTCTGCATGTTTGCGACCAAACTGATCTAATACGTAGAATTTATTCAATTTATCTGCATTTGAACTCACAGTTATATTTTGTCCAACTAAAGATGGATTTGGAAATACTGAATAACCGGGCAGCTCAAGTGCCATATTGGTAACTTTATCAATTTTAGTTCCTAATCCTAAGTTACCAACTTTATCACCTGGCATTTCCACATCATTATCACCATCAACAGGGTCACCTCCTGTATTTCCTCCACTAGAGTTACAAATATGAGAACAGAATGGCAAATCGGATTCGGATGGAGGACTTCCGACCACTGTAACAACATAGCAAACTTGTGTTATTTCTCCTGCCGGATGCAATTCACCTTGAATATTTACTTCCGTCATTATACCAGTTGCAACTATTGGACCTTTCATAATTGAAATACCTAGAAATTCATCTTCATCCGATATCAAAATCATATTTCCATTTTGATCAATGGCTTCTATTATTAAATCAAAAGTTGTTTGCGTATTCCCAAAGTATTCATGAATCTCAACATCAAGATTAACATTATAAGTGCCTTGTTCAGTCACTTCAGTATAACATGGAGTGAATGTTTCATTGTTATCTTTTGAGCGTGCTCTAAACTGAGCATCCATCTGACTTGCAAAAAATAGAACAGCTACTGCAACAAGCAGCATGTTCTTATAAGTTGTATTTTTCATATTTATTGCTTTTTTATATAGATATAACGCTTGATTACATCTATTTGCTAAAGGTTACCCAAATTAAAAGATTTTTTTACAAAAATTGTTGTTAATGCTATATTCTTAGAACGATAAAGTGAATTGATAAATATGCGACTTAATTAAGTCCAAAATTTTGGAGGTTATCGAGTAGGTACTCCCGTATGAGCCTTGCTAGCTTGGGCACGAAGACAGGTCTTGTAAGGAGCGACCTAAATTACTGAGCAGAAAAAACCCAGTGCATGCAGTAAAGCACGTGAGCCTGTTCTTTCAACATGACCGAGAAACGCAATCGCGAACTCTCGATATCGCTAAATCTGTTTGCATAAGGAACCTGTCTGCGTGCCTCGCCAGACAGGTTCCTGCATAGCGTGACCGCCGTTAGGGGGTTATGCCCAAATGCCATTAAAACTGGCACTAGGCATCGTTGTATACGTAGGTATGGCATTACTACTGTACGGAATACAAATATCTGAGATGGTTTTCTTAGCGTCTGTGGTGGAGATACCGCGTCGTATGTTTCCTCGCAATGCTGACGAAATCTGCCCCGTCTTTTCAGAAACAATAATGGCTAGGGCGTTCGAGTTTTCTGTAATACCAATAGCTGCTCTATATCTCAAACCTAAGACTTGAGAAATTTCTCTGTTCTTTGACACTGGCAGAATACAACTTCTGGCACGAATCTTATTGCCACTTATTAGCACGGCACCAACATAGAGAGGCGAATTTTTAAAGAAATACTTTTTTTCGTATCTGAGAAGTTTTTCTCAGACCTTTTTTTATGTTCCCTTTCGAATGGAAATTCTTACTTTTTCTTACTGGAATACCTTGATGTAATCAACAATAAGCCATTGTGGGAAAATCGTTGTATCGTCTGGCGAACCAGGCAAGTTTCCACCAACAGCTAAATTTATTATAGCAAAAAATTCTTGGTGAAACTCAGATAATGATTCTGGTGTAATATCAATTACATGATATTGTGAATCATCTAAAAACCATCTGATTGCAGTATCATCCCATTCAATAGAATAGACATGGAATTCGTCGTACAATCTTCCCGAGCTTAATTTTCTGATGCCCTTAAATTGGGCGTATTGATCGTTATCATCAGACCAATGAATAGTACCGAAGACTTCGTCGTCCCCTGTTCCTCCTACCATTTCCATAATATCTATCTCACCACAAGCAGGCCAACTCACTTCATCTATATTTTCGCCTAGAAGCCATAGTGCAGGCCACATTCCCTGACCATATGGCATTGCTGCTCGGATATCTATTCTACCTTTTTGAAACTGTCTTTTGCCCTTTGTGATTAATCTACTTGAAGTATAATTGTTTGAAAAAATAGATTCTTCTTTAGCTTCAATAATCAAATATCCATCTGAAACGCTTGTATTTTCTTCTGTGTAATATTGTAACTCATTATTACCCCAGCCACATAAGCCAACATTACAACCGTTTCCAATTTCATAAGACCATGCATCTTCATCTAAGGAATTTCCAAGAAAATTATCTTCCCATACAAGTGTCTTGCCCGGATAAGAATCTGCAGAAACATAGCCGGTTGAAGGGATGACAAGTTCTTGAATATCGTCATTAGTGATTGTTATTTCTGCACGATCCTTTTTTAAGGTAGCATTAAATGGATCTGAAATCATTACATAAAAGATCTCATCCTTTTCAGGATTGTTATCACCAATAATGGTGATAGGTAAAAGTAAAGTGCGTGTTTCAGCAGGGAGAAAGAGTACGGTATCTATTGAAACAAAGTCTTCAGCTGTTGCTGTTCCAAATTCTGTATGCAACTCAAAAGACACGTCATTAGAAAAAGTATTTGAAAGTTCCAAAGTCAAATTAATCTGAGTATTTTGATCTTCCTCTGTAATTACCAGATCTTGAACTGATAAACTTGGCTGTTCAGAGTTGTCTCCGCAGGCCATAAAAAACATAACGAATACTACTAACCATACTCCTTCTTTCATATTTCTGCTATTTTTATTTTATTCTGATACAAGACCCATAGTCCAAAAGACACCATCACCTGCCATAACATTTAATGTCATGCTTTTTTTACCATCAACGAGGCTGAAGCTTGTTATATCATATGTTACTTGATCAGGAGTTGCTACGTTTGGTAATTCACCAGCGTTTACAACTTTAGCCAAACCAAGGAATGCACCCTGACCTTTTAAAGTCAATGAATTACTTGTGGTTTCATAAGTGTAAGATCCACTGCCATCGTGCGGAGCAACAGGAGCACCACATGCAAATTCAGTTCCTTGCCATGGCTCTAAGAAAGTTTCTCCTTGAAAATTTATAGAGAAATTTCCATCAGCATCAAAAGTATATACATCATCAAAAGCACATGCTCTAAGCGGTAAGTCTCCTTCTGGCATTGACCACCATTCTGTACTACCTAGCTCTGGTCCAACTGATAAAATACCTTCTTGTGCAGGTACTCTCCAATCTCCAGCTAAAAATGAATTGCCAAATGCTTGCGCAACCATAATATCTTGAGAATCTGTATCTGTCCCAGTCGCATTTGTAACTGTTAATACTACTGTGTATGTCCCGCCTGCAGCGTATGTGTGTTCTGGTGATACTTCCGTAGAAGAATTATTATCTCCAAAATCCCAGCTACGAGTTTCTGCATCTTGAGAAGAGTCAGTAAATTTAACCGTAAGGCTATTTACTTCTGCAGTAAATCTTGCATTGGGCTCTGGTACTTCCTCACCGCATGCATTAAAAAAGAATGCTGCAACAACGAGCAACAATATAAATCGAAAATCTTTCATGAATAATATTTTATACGTTAGAGAATTTAAGCAAGATTCTGAATAATATTAGCTTAATGCATTCAGACTGCTTTGAGGAGCAAAAGTACAAAGATATTCGTAGACGATATGGAACAAAACTTTAAAAAATAAGTTAAAAATGGACTTTTTTTACTTATATCTCAAATGCGTGGAGAAGGAGTTAGTTTTTTGTGGAAAGTTGCAATTTATTCTTCTCTATTGCTTTCTTAAGCATTTTCATTGCTGTAGTTTCTTTTAGTCTTTTTGGAAGTTTATTTAAGGCAAGTTCGCTTTTTTTTAGGTAGATATTGGCAAGTGAAAAGTTTTTCATTTTAATTGCAATTTCAGCTGCTTCCATGAAAGCTATTTCTTTTCTGACAGATAACTCTATTATCTGGTCTTGTATTAATAACGCATCTTCAAATAAATTGTCTTCTAGGTAGAACTCTTTTTTACGCTGAAAAAATACAGGAAGATTACCTAACTCATTCATTCCTCTATCAATGATTGAATAGGCATTTATTTTTTCTTCTTCGTCTGAAGAGTTACGCCATGCCATTGATGCGTTTAAATAATTTTCTGGTAAGGTGCGTCTGGATTTATTTATTAAATTTTCATATGCTATTCCAGACTTAGTAAAGTCTTTTTGAGCGAATAGAACTTGTGCTTGAATTTTTATAGCATTTACATTGCTTGTGTCATTGTGTAAAATTTTATTTGTGTAAAACAAAGCACTATCATGCTTCTGGAGTTTTTGATTTGCCTTAGCATAAAATAAATCAATGAGCGGGTCATGAAATCCTAAGTGGGCTGCCTGGTCAAGATCTAGAATGGAAAGATCAAATTCATTATGATGGAAGTAGAGTTTTGCTCTTTTAAAATAGAGACTAGCACTATCAGGATGAGTTTTTATTTCTTGACTCACAAGAAGAATTCTTTCATGTAAATCTCCATGTCCAAACGAAGTTTGAATGAATAGAAAACTAAGAAGAAAAAGAATTAATGAATTCTTTCTTGTCATAAGAGTGTCTTTAAAGCAAAAATAATGCTTTCGTATTAAATTGAAATCCTAGGTTTAAAGGTACATCCCTTTTTGATGGTATAAACACTAATAAACATGTATTGATTCAAAAAAATAGTTAAATATTTTGATTGATAATTCTATTGCATTTTCAAACAATCTAGTTCTATTGCAGAATATCTAAGGTAGGAGTTAAAGAACCTAATCTCAGATGTAAGACGTATGGTTTGCTTTTCATGCATTTTATTCAATTAATTTTTGTGATTCCTAATATACTCCGAGAAGTTTGTTTAGTAAATAGATATATTTATACTAGAGAGACTGAACCCAAAGATTATGCATGTACGTCATTTCCTGGTTTTTATAATTGTTCTTTCAGGTATACTATGCCAAGCACTTGTTTGTCAAACCAATGAGCAAATAGTAAATCAGTTTACCATGGAAGATGGATTGCCTTCTATGACAGTCTATGATATAGTGCAGGATTCTAAGGGATATATTTGGGCTGCTACAGAATCTGGTGTTTCTAGATTTGATGGGTATAACTTTACAACACTTACAGCAGAAAACGGACTGACGTACAACGAGGTGGTATCTATGGTCGTTGATAGTAGAGATCGTATTTGGTTAAACTCTTCAGGTCCGGTCAGCTATATAGAAAATGATAGTGTATATTTTTTAGAGCAATATCCCTTCCCAAATCTGGCGTGGAATTTTCAAGTAATAGAAGATCAAGAAAATGATCTATGGATATTGAATAGGCAGACAGTTCAAATTCTGGATGGAGAATCTTTGGAGCCGTTGAAAATAGAAGATGCTGAAGTCGCAAGGATGAAAGATGCTGTGTATATAGGACAGCATGAAGACATTTCTTTTTTTTATGATGCAGGCCATATTTATGAAATTAGAAGTAAACGGATTATTGAAAAAATACCCTTCCCAACGATTTATGATTCAGAGGGTCTCTACAAACTTAAATTCGTTTTAGATTGGCCTCATCTATATTGTGCAAAAGAAGATGGCTTGTCCGTTTTTGATTTAAGAACAAGGGAATCAAAAATCATTTTACCTGACCTGCCTGTAGTTAAAGAGTTGAAACTTCAGGGAAGAAGATTACTTGCAAGTGGGACTCCAGATGGTTTAAGTGTCTTTAAACTCAACAATAAAAATGAAATCGAGAAAACGGATTTGATTTTCTCAAAGAATAACATTTGTGGACTATTTCTAGATGACAAAGAATATTTGTGGGCACCATCATATAGAGCAGGTATTTTTCTCTTAAAACCAGAGTCAGATATTGTTCTTAACTATCTACCAAACTCCATTTTAAATAGCATCAGTTTAGAAAGCAGTTATAAGGATCCATTAGGAAATATTTGGATTGGTTCTCAGGATGCTAAACTGTTTAAGTTATCAGAGAATGGTGTCAAAGAATTTAATATTTCATTTGGGAATAAATATGGCGTTAATAGGATACTTGATATTGATTTTCTTGAAGCGGATAAATTATTATTAACAATGGATGTAGGTGTGGTTTTGTTTGATAAGGGGAACATGTATCAGCTAAGTAATGTCGCTACAAAACAATTATCAATTGTAAGGGATACCATGTTGATTAGTGCATATAACTGTACAACGGTTGCTCCTGTAGCAAGTTATAAATCAGATAAGGTTTTAGATTCTAGAGAGATAGGGAGTATTCCTGGAGTGGATCTAATTTTTAGTAACAGATCATATTCAAGTTTGTTAAGTCAAGATGGAACAAGGTGGGTAAGTGATGAGAAGGAAGGCCTAGTAAAAATTAATAAACGAGATACAGTATACTATTCTTCCGTTTCTCCCATTTTTAAAACGACTATATCAAAACTAGTTCCGTACAAAGACTCTATAGTACTTGCCGCAACAAAGGGAGAAGGTTTAATTTTTATCACTCCAACGGATTATTATGTTTTAGATAGAAAGTTAGGACTGTCTAATAATAGTATAAACGATCTGCACATAGAGAACGATGATATTTTAATTTCTACGAATAATGGATTGAATATAGTTACTGTTAATAATCTTGATAAAGAAGATTTCATAGTAAAGGTAGTGGACAGTTCATATGGATTAAAGTCAGCAGAAATACGTAGTGCTAATATATATAATGATAAACTATTATTACTTACTAATAAAGGGCTTATAGCCATAGAAAGCAAGAGTCTTGAAAATGAGCTTAAACCTAAAAATACTCCCTTTTATATCAATCAAGTAAAAGTGAATGGAAATGATCAAGTGCTTCTTGATAGATATGAGCTTCAAAGTGATGAGAACAATCTCATACTAGAATATGCAGGAATAAGTTTTAGCGAACCGGGTAAACTACTTTATGCATATAAGATGGAGGGAGTTGATGAAGACTGGATTTATACACGTTCTAGAGAGACGCATTATAGTAAGTTAGAGCCTGGATTTTATTCGTTTCATGTAGCTTTAGTAACGGATAAGTCTGCACTACTGCAAAATAGCAAAACAATAGAATTTACCATTGAGCCTCATTATACAGATTCTTTATGGTTTAGAGCATTAATGTTTATGGCTGGGTTTTTCTTGCTTTTTATATCCTTATATTTCTATAATCTACACAGAGAAAAAGGTGTGCTTTCAAAAATGGTTGATGAGAAAACTTCAGAACTAGATATGCGAATAGAAGAACTCGCTGAGGCAAATAGCCAACTAGAAAAGTCTAATCAAGATTTACAAAGTTTTGCACATGTAACCTCGCATGACCTTAAGTCTCCGCTGAGAAACGTTACAAGTTTCATCCAACTCCTAGAGAGAAAAAATATTGACAATTTTGATAAGAAGGATTTAGAGTATTTGAATTTTTCTAAAGAAGGAGTGGCGAGAATGGAGAGAACGATAAACGATTTATTATTATATTCTTCATTAGATAAAGCTCAGGTATCTAAAGAGCTCAATATTTACAACTTATTAGAAGAGATAAAACTGGATTTGGATTATTTTACAGTGGACAAAGGAGCTGAGATCATTCTTGAAGGAGATTTCCCAGTTCTCATATTACATCATTCCAAGGTTAAACAGTTATTTCAAAATTTAATTGAAAATGGACTTAAGTACAATAGACGTGAAACACCTAAAGTATTAATTCATTGTGAACAACAGGAATATAGCTACTTATTTTCAGTAAAAGATAATGGGATAGGAATAGAAAAAGAATATCACGATAATATTTTTGGACTATTTAAACGTCTACATAGTGACAAAGAATATTCTGGTACAGGAATAGGATTGGCTATTTGTAAAAGAATTGTTCAATCTTATGGAGGTAAAATATGGTTAGAGTCAGTTCAAGGTTATGGTAGTACATTTTACTTTACAATTCCAAAACATTTATCAAAATATTAGAGGCCAACCATAAGTTGACCTCTATTTAAGTGTAAAGTGTTATGCGACTTTACCTTCTCTCCAGTTGGGGTTGTATGATAATCCACCATTGCCCAACATAGTTCTTTGCTTTATTAAAATCATTGTATCGTTAAAGAACCTTCTAGGTCTATTTCTCGAAGTGTAATTTGATTGAAAACCGGATAATCCTTTCATTTGTTTAGCATTTTATTTGTTAGTAAATCATTTTGGAAACTGTTTTGAAGAAATCGTTTTTCCTTCGCAGCTTCATATAAAAGACGGAATATGAGGCACATAGGTTGCAAATAAATCGCCGTACTCGTCTAAAGATTAGAGAAACTCGATGAAAGGACGAGAGAGTCCTGACTAGAAAATGATTAAAAAGCAGGCGTATTCATAGAACATCACTATGAATTCTTTCTTTTCTAGGCTTTTAATTGGCTTGATAAAAGAAAAGGCCGACAAGATGCCGACCTTAAAAAAGGGTATTGTGATTATGCTGCTTTAGTTAATCTCCAGTCAGGATCGTACTTTAATCCTCCGGAACTGATTATTGCCTTGTGATTGATTAATAACTTCGTATTGGCAAAGAATCTTCTTGGTCTGTTGCCAGATGAGTAATTTGTTAGGGAAGTTGCAAAGCCTTTCATGATACTATGATTTAATATTTAGTAATTTTTTTTCTTCGATTTTTAATGTAAGGTGTCTTTCGAAGCTACATCAATAAATATCACCTGTGAAGGCAAATGTTACTGATAAAATCTCCATAGTCGTCCAAAGCTTAGAGAACTTCGATGTAAGGACGAAGCCTTTTAGACATAACTTTTCATTGTTAGGA
The DNA here is from genome assembly GCA_937967615.1 of uncultured Saprospiraceae bacterium. Lineage (GTDB taxonomy): Bacteria > Bacteroidota > Bacteroidia > Chitinophagales > Saprospiraceae > CALCMJ01. Next base: position 1,656 of record CALCMJ010000159.1, on the reverse strand, counting down.
GCTGATTCTGTTCAAAATACATCTAGTATTCCTTGCTTTTGACTCAAAACCTTGTCAAATTCGCATAGAATAAACAAGAAGTTCTTCAATGCATGCCTTATATATATATATCCTCCTCAGTTTTTTGACTGTTCATGATTTTCATCTGAGTAAAACAGAAATGAGATATAAGGAAGATATTTCTACCATTCAGATTTCAACACACATATTTATTGATGATTTAGAAGAAATACTTTCTATTCAAGGGTATACAGACTTAAGCTTGTTTACAGAAAAGGAAGACCCAGAAGCAGAACAAATTATTTATGACTATATAAAATCTAATCTTTTACTAGAGGTGGATGGGAGAGAAATGGAATTTGTGTGGGTAGGAAAAGAGATTTCTGACGACCTAGCAGCAGTCTGGTGTTATTTAGAGATCCCAGATACGCAAATACTAAATAATGTTCAATTAGTGAATAGAGTATTGCATGATCTTTATGATGATCAAAAAAATGTAGTCAGTTTCCAAATAAATTCTCAAAAGAAAGAGCACATGTTCTTTTCTCATGGGGATAAATACAAATCTCTTGATCTGTGATATCTCAGTTTTTCAAAAAATTATTTATTCTACCAATAAGAGCATATCAATACCTGCTTTCTCCTATGCTGGGGCAATCTTGCAGGTTTTCACCCACATGTTCTGCATATATGATACAAGCTATAAATGAATGGGGAGTATTTAAAGGAATCTATCTAGGATCAAAGCGACTTATGAAATGTCACCCTTGGGGTCCACATGGACATGACCCAGTACCTAAAAAAGAACAAAGTGTTTAGAAGACCAAGACGAAATAGAAAATCAGAAGCGGTAAGATCGCTCGTAAGAGAAAACAGATTAGAGTTAGACAATTTAATAATGCCACTCTTTTTAATTTCTGATCCAAATAAAGAGGAAATTATTCCCTCCTTACCTATGGCTAAGAGACAGGGTGAAGAGATGATCCTTAAAGAAATAGAATCGTGCGTAGGATTGGGATTAAAAAGTTTTATTCTATTTCCAAAAATAGAAGGAAAAAATAAAAACAAAGAAGGTAGCTATGGCTATTCTAGTGAGAATTATTATTTGCACGTAGCTGAAAGGATAAAAAAAGAATTTCCTGAAATATACTTGATCAGTGATGTAGCATTAGATCCATATAGTTCAGATGGACATGATGGATTAGTAGAGAATGGGAAAATTGTGAATGATGCGACTATAGATCTTTTGGCAAAAATGGCACTTGTGCAGGCACAAGCGGGATTTGATGTTATAGGTCCATCTGACATGATGGATGGTAGGGTAGGAGTAATCCGTGAAACCTTAGATAGACATAATTTTACGGACACAGCCATAATGTCTTATACTGCAAAGTATGCAAGTGCGTTTTACGGTCCTTTTAGAGATGCTTTAGATTCTGCTCCAGTCAATGACCCTAATATTCCCAAAGACAAAAAGAGTTACCAAATGGACCCTGCGAATAAAAGGGAGGCATTGCTAGAAGCAGAACTGGATATTATGGAGGGCGCTGATTTTTTAATGGTAAAACCAGCCTTGCACTATCTAGATGTAATTCATAGTTTGCAGGACGAATTTGATATTCCCATTGCAGCTTATCATGTAAGTGGAGAATGTGC